>DXOJ01000819.1:1059-14052 GCA_019412865.1 Bacteroides sp.
GTTTATTTTCTGTTTGGCTCTTTTCTTTCTTTCCTTTTTTCGTGAATATCTTAAAAACAGAACAGATTCCCCGTTATATGAAAGTACCTTGTATCCGGAGACAGGCAGAAATTTCATATAGCGGGGAATTCTATTTCATATTCTCAATGAAGAGAATCAACGAAGATAATCAACGATTCTCGGCATCCTTCATACAACGCACGGAGAATGCATGGGAACGACCGGAGGAATGTGTCCAGGTCTTATCGGAAACTTTATAATACAGAGAAGTAGCTCCCTGATCCTTGTCATTTCCATAACTGCTTGCCGATGAGTTAGACCAATAGCAAGCGGCACCCTTAGCGGTATCCAATCCTGTATTATTACCATTATTACCGCCGTTGGAACCCCACTTACAACCTGCCAACGGCCAATAAGCATAGTTCGTACCGTCATAGCAATATTTAAATACCGCAGTTGCGCTCTGTTTCACAAATTCACCTTTCTGTTCTATCTCATCCAATACGCGAGGAGATACAACCCGGTAACCTTTCGGACAAGGATCATAAATAGATTTATGACCGTCAGAAGGATTGAGATAAGTGCTCGATTCGTTCGGGTTACCCCAGAAGTCATCTTTACGATCAGTACGTGCACCGGTCCATGCGCCCAGATACCAGTCGGATTTTGTATTCTCTACATTATTGGTATAAAGCAATGCACGGGGATTTTCTATAGAGAAGCGGACATTGGTGGCTTGAGTAGGTATGTTAGTACCCACGGTTCCCGACCAGCCCACCGGCGTAGGACGTCCCCACTGGAAGTAAACACCGTTTTGTTTCCAGTTGTCTCCTTCGCATGTCATGTAAGTACCCAAATTACGATCTAACACTACATATCCCGTATTACCATAAGGGTGTTCTGCCGGAGTAGGGGTCATCCAGATAATAAAACTCCAGATAACAGTAGTCTGATCCTCTCCATAGATAGCCACCTGACCGCAACCGCCGTCGTAGCCTCCACTTACCTTATAGGTATTAATCGTAATATTGTAATCACTGCCAACAGGAATGATGTCCGTAGTAGAACCATTCACAGCAATCATCTTATGATTAACATTCAAATCGCACCCGAGAATAGTCTTTGCATACTTAGGTTCTTCCACTTCCATGAAGTTACCACGTGCTTTCACACTAATCGTATTGCTCACACCACTGGTCGAAATATTCGTCATCAAACAGTTGGATTCACCATAAGCCCATCCACCTGCCAGCAGACGTGTCTCTACAGGCTCGTACCATTCACAGGAATTATCCGAAAGTTTCAAGTTATTAATAGCAATCGCATTGACTGCATTGGCTTTCAGCTGCTTTCCTTCCTTTAGAATAGGAATTGTAACCGTCTGCCGGTCATTCTCCAGAGTGACCACAATGTACACCTGTTTGCCGCTTAAATCAGCAGGATACGTAGTCAGATATATATCCTGTGCGGAAGCAAGCAACTCGGGAGTAGTCAGTGAAACAGTGGCATACGGTTTGGCATCCGTACCGTATGTCAACTCGTCCGTATCCAGATTCGCGGTAAACGTACCGGAAAGAGGCGTTTTCGTCTCCTTGTCATACAGGGAAACACTCTTTAGCCTGTACGTAGAAAGTTCCTGGGACGAGATGCTGAACTTCACATAAGCCATCGCATGATTCAACGTAAATTTGGCAAGCATATCCGGACCGCTGACTGTTGCTTTGGCAAATGCAAACCCATACTTTCCAATATGATGACTATCACCCGGACGACTTTGCTCCTGCTCTACAGACAAGGAAGAAGTTATCTTGTTCCCGTCTTCGGCTAGTTCCGTACTTGCCCGGTACGGGTAATAGATAAGAAGTTCCGTAGCTCCTGCTTCCGCCATCTTCACATCGTCTGAAGTAAAGACACCGGAATTCTGCCCGATCGATTCATCACTTAATAAAGACTGCACATTGTGAATATCAGTCCCTGCCGTACGGGAGAAAACTCCCAAGGCATCACCCTCACTCCAAAGCACCGGATAAACATCGCCTGTTTTATCACCGATAGAAACACGCGTCTGCGGAGACGAGAGTCCTACCAGCGTCAGACATGAACCTGCCGTTACCGGTTCCCGGCCGTTATCGGACGAAATAAGCTCGTCCTGTGTGCAACTTGTCATCATCAGAATCGTTACACCTATTGCATATAATTTATTTTTCATACCATTCATTCTTTTGAGTTACATCCTCGTTTACCATTCATTCTCTTCCAGATCACCGGCAGAACCGCCATCACTCCATGCGCCTTCTGTTCCTGCCGCTTTCCAAGTCTGAAAAGCGGAACACACGGCACGCCCCTCGGCATTATAGGCAATGATAGCACTAATGTAATTCACTCCCGGACGCAATCCTTCGGTGACTTTACGGGTATAGGGCAGAGATACCGGTTCTCCGTTTTCTTCTACGAATTTCACCAGCTTCACTTCAATGTTATAGTCAAAGCCGATGTCGGCCACCGGATAGAAATCAATGACTTTCGCTCCGAATGTAGTACCTGTTTGCTGTTCGGAAGTAATCAGAGCCGTATTGTCTGCAATCTCCGAAACTGTCAGGTTCATGGTGGGGATGACACGTGGAGCCGAATCATCCTTGTCCGAACAGGAGGCAGTTATCAGCAGTAATACGAAGATAAATGCCATGCTTATATGTAAGTTCTTCATAATCATATTGTATTAGTTTTATTTTTGTAGATTCTTATACCGTAGCAATGCTTCTAAAAAGTAATAATCGGCATACGTCAGGGGGACATCTACTTCGCTTTTATCTGGAAGTGCGCCTACGCTATGCTTCAGGAGGAAGTTCCCGTTCGTATCCGGTTCGGCCAGATACTCTTTCGAGGCAAGCGTGCGAAGTTGCTTTTCCGCCATGGTAAGATAAGATTCCTTGGCTTCCGTTCCGGGGATATAGCGGCTTAGCTCGATAAAAGCAGAGGCCATGATAGCGGCAGCAGAAGCATCCCGATAGGAGTGTTCTTCCACCGGAGCGTCAAAGTCCCAGTAAGGAATACCGTCGGCAGGTAGACGGCGGAGCAGCATATCGGCAATATGTCCGGCTTGCAACAGATAATTCTGATAACCCGTCAGGCGGAACATCATCGTATAGCTATACAAGGCCCATGCCTGTCCACGGCTCCAGGAAGAATCGTCCGAGAAGCCCTGCACTGTCTGCTTGCCGCGCACCGCTCCGGTTTCAGGATCGTAATCCACCAGATGATACGTAGAGTAATCATCGCGGAAATGATTCAGGATAGTGGTGTTGGCATGTGTGCAGGCTATGTTCTGCAAAGAATCATCGGCATAGGCTTTCGACATGGATAACAGTAATTCCAGATTCATCATATTGTCAATAATCACCGGAAACTTCCAGTCACAACCTTTGCGCACAAAGTCCCAGCTACGGATTACACCGGTGGTAGGTTTGAAGCGGGTTGACAAGGATTTAGCTCCCTGATAGAGCACCTGTTTATAAGCCTCATTGCCCGTCAGCCGGAAAGCATTCCCATAACTGCAGTTCAACTGGAAACCTACATCGTGATCTCTGGTCACGTACTGTATAGAGTCGAGTTTCAGCGTATTCTTCTCGGCCAGCGCCTTCACAGCATCGTTCCGGGTATATTCATAGATATACCAGAGGGAGCCGGGATAGAACCCGCTGCACCACCAATAGATATTCGAAGGGACAAACTCACCCTCGGCAGAGAGCGTGCGGGGAAGTGTCTTTTCCGTCAGGCGGGTATCCATATTCGTGTATTGTTGCTCTGCAACGGTAAACACACGGTCAATCAGCGCCTCCATTGGCTCCTGCCTGGAGCAGGATGCCAATGTTAGAAGTCCTAGTATAGATAATAATAAGATTCTCATACGTTCAATTCATTTTATTTGGGGGACAGGGTTGTAGTAAATGTGGCAGTCTGGTTGGCTGTGACCGTTGCTTCAAAGCCGACCATATAAGTGCCCGGATTAGCCTGGTCATAAGAGTTTTCACTAGTGGTACTCCATGTTTTGTAGGTAGGCTTCACGGTTCCGCTGGCTGTGAGATACATCACTTTGCTTCCATTAGTTAGTACGATGCGGTTACTTTCCACCGTCGGGACGGCAGGCGTCACCATGCACCAGCGTACTTTGGCGGATTTATCCGTTCTTGCCTTTATCTCATCCATGACTACTAAATCTTTATCGTTCACGATTTTCACGGTACGGGTAGCGGATGCAGCCTGATCGGACACTACTTCTGTCAGATCGAAAGTGGCTCCCAATTCCGTAGCAGTGTTGATGGTAGTGGTCAGGGTAGCCGCACCGTCCACCCGGTGACGGGCATCATTGATTGAGATCGTGCTATGATTGAGATTATTCAGGCGGAATACATCCCAACGCATCGAATTCTGTCCCATATCCCAAAGATTACCACCCAAACCGGCCAGTACCGACTCAAGAGTTGTATAACTTTGCAGACCGAAATCCATCGACCAACGCACTCCATACGCATCGTATACAAATGAACCGGCATCCATGTGCCCATGACTAGAACCGGCCTTGCCCCCTTTGATACCGAGGTATTTATCCGTATCCGTGTATGTCCAGTCGGTATGCACCATCACCACAGGCGTTTCCCCTTTTCCACTCCATAGCTTATTGGAAGGGGCGGAGATCGCATCCAGATTCAGATTATTGGCAAAAGCCATAATCATTGGCAGTAAGCGGTTTTCGGCACAGGAAGCGTATTCACCGTTCTTCAGCATTTTCAGTTCATTATAGAGCAATGACGGGTTACTGTATTTATCGGCAAACCACCATGAAGCAAGTGCTGCGGTAGAAGAGGGAGCACAGTCCGAATAATTAAAGAACTTGCTGTTCAACCCTGTCATATACAACATATATTCTGCCGTCTTGGAGAATCCCGGTGTATCGGAAAGTCCGTTATCCGTGCCAAGCGTACTGTTGAGGGCGGCAAGCATCAACACCTGATAAAGCGTGCCGTAACACCAGTAACCGCTGCCCTCCGGATAGTTGCCATCGGGAGAGTACATCACTTCCAATGCAGGTTTATTGGATTCTAAAGCCTTTTCAATCATGTCCTTTGCTTCGGAAGGATTGTTTTCATAAGAGGCCAGTGCCGCACAGACCAGTCCGCCATTACAAACCTGGTTCCAGTTGTTGGTAGCTTCATAGAAGTTTAGGTTCCAGTTCTTGTTCTGTGCCTGTTGGAAAGCAAACTTCAGCAATGCGTTGGCTGCTTTCGTACGGGTGGAGGCACTTAGTTCGTTATAGAGCCAGTCGTAGCCGAAAGCAACGGCCGTAGCCATTTCGCCCACATCGAGAAAGTGACGTTTCGAGTTCCAGTCGGGAAAGTTGCATACGGCATTGATATCGGTTTCCGCTTTAGTCAGATATTTGGCATCGCCAGTCATCCGGTAGGCATAAGCGCAGGTGAAAATACGCAATAAAGCATCACGGGAAACGTCGAGAATACGTTTGTTGCTGGCATCCAGCTTATAAGTCAGTGCCGTTGCGTTCATCCCTTTGCTGTTGCACACTCCCATAATGGTGTTATGCAGCAAGGTCAGATTGGCACTCGCATTTGCATCCACTTTGGCTTTCAATGCAGTGAAAGCCTCGGCGTTCATCAACAGACGAGGATGGTTATCCGCAGTCAGTTTGGAATAATCCAGTCCACCCTCCGGCTCCGTAGGATTCGGTTTCTCATGGGTAGATCCCGGACGGAATCTGTTCTCGTCCTCATCGGAACAACTTACGGCTGTTCCTACGAAGAAAGCTATGATGATTGTTTTAAAAAGAATCGTTTTCATGGTTCAATGAATTTATTTGTATTACTTCAAAGGAATAAGTCGTACTTTCAGTTGCGAGGCACGATTGGCAGGAATCACCGTTTCAAAGCCAACGCGGATGGTTCCCGGATTGCGGAAATCATATTCATGCGGGGGCACGTTGGACCAGATTTTCATTTCTACTTCCGTACCGGTATCTGCTGTCAGGAGCATCCGTTGTCCGTCTTTAGTCAATTCTATGCGGTTCTTGCCTGTAATCTTGGCTTCTGCCGGAGTGACCATAATCCAGGATACGGTAGCTTCCTTATCGCGCGTCTCCAAGCGGTCTATTACTTCCAGATGGTCTTTCTGATCCAATATCACGGTGCGGACAGCTTTCTTCACACTATTGGCAAACACAGTCGACAGGTCTACTTCCGCCCCTTTCTGTTTCTTCGACTCGAAAGTACGGGTGATCGGGGCATTGCTCTCTACCAAATGGCGTTCTCCGTTAATCGTCAACGTATTGTGAGCGATATTGCTTAGCCGGAATACTTCCCAGCGTTGTCCGTTCTGCGACATATTCCACAGGTCCACTCCCTTACTTTCGAGTGTGATATAACTCTGCATCCCCAAGTCCATCGCCCAACGCACTCCGTCTCTCTCGAAGATAAACGACCCGGCATCCATGTGTGCATGAGAGGTAGAGGGCGAACCTCCTTTCACTCCCAGATAGGTATCTTTCTTGCTGTCCCATCCGCCACGGTAGATAAACACAGGCGTATCTCCACGGTTAAACCAGAAGTTTTTCTTCGGCTTTCCGATCCGGTTCAGGTCGAGCTGTGAACAGAACACCATCAGGCTGGGCAGTAAACGGTCTTCGGCAAACTGCATATCCGGGCGGTCGAGATACTGACGTTCAATCCACAACAGGGAAAGGTCTTTCTCCTTGCCTGCAAACCAGAACATCATCATGTTACATTCCGCCTCTACCGGAGAATCCGAGAAACAGAAGCAGTCTCCACTCGGAGCCGTCATATACTGCATGAAACGGGCAGACTCCTTAAATCCGGGGGCTTGGGAGAGCCCATTGTCTGTGCCGAAAGCACTTTCGAGCGCAGCAATGAGCATTACCTGAAAACTCGTCCCGTACCCCCAATATCCGAATCCTTCGGGATAACCTCCATCAGGACCATAGCCTACCATCGCTTTCGGATTTGTCTCCATGCATTTCTCGATAATACCTTTCGAAATCTCCGGAATCTCTTCGAAAAGAGCCAGTGCACCATACGCCAATCCACTATTACATACGGAATTCCAGTTATTCTTGGCAGTGTAGAACCAGGCATGACGGGTATTCTTTGCCGCATCAAATCCTTTTTCGATGATTGCTTCGCGCACTACCCGGCGGGTGTCGGGCTGCAAAGAATCGTACAGCCAGTCATAACCGATAGCCAATGCCATTACCATCTCACCCACATCCAGGAAATGAGTGGGATTCCAGTCGGTGAAACGGCTGACAGCGAGCATCTCCTGTTCCGCACGGTGAGCGTATTTCTTATCTCCCGTCATACGGTAAGCGTATGAGAGGTAATAGATACGCTTCAATGCGATGCGCGAAATCGCCAACAGGCGTTTGCCCTCCTTGATACGTTCCACAGGTGGTTCCGTAAGTGTCCGGTCGCAAAGTTCCATGATCCGTTGGTGAACTGCTGCCAACGGGGGATACTCCGCAATAGCTTTCTTAATAGCTTCTTCTCCGCCCTCCGGCAATAACAGTCGGGGATGAGGCGCTATCTTGCCATAGTCAAACTGTTGCGCAAATACACCTGTGCAACCGGATACAAAAATGAGTAATAGTAAAAGTATTTTCTTCATCCTTATTCAAATCTTTATGATTAATACGCCCAACCGCTTCGTTTAGTCAGGTTCGGGTTCTTTTGCGTTTCAACGATAGGAGCAGTCCACGGCCACATATAATCGGTGTAATACCAGTTATACTCTACCATATCGCCCCACCAGGACTTGCCGCCATTCACGTCTTTCCCCTGGAACTTGGTTTCTTTATAGGTTCCCCAACGTACTTCGTCGAAGAAGTTAATTCCCTCCAGACAGAATTCCACGCGACGTTCATAGCGCACTCTTTCGAGCATGTCTTCTTTTCCGTTCACTGCGCACGGACCGCTTCCGCCCTCTGTCAACGCAGGCATGTGGGCGCGGGTACGTACTTTATTCACCAGGCGGATGGCTTCTCCTATCTGGTCGGTCTGTGCCAATGCTTCCGCATACTGCAACAATACATCGGTATAGCGAATCAACGGCCAGTCGGTATGGCAACGGCTCCGGCTAATCAAGCGGCCTTTCTCAAACTCATTGTATTTACGATAGCAGTAGAAAGCGGAAGTACGTTTATCCAGCCAGAAGTCTCCGCCATTCGTGCCTTGTTCCTTCAAGGGCCAGCGAAGTTGTTTACCGATTTGGTTGGCATCTCCGGCATAGTTAGGCTTGTAGCAATCTACCGGGATATAAGGGGTAACGACTGTCTGTTGCAAACGTGGGTCGCGGTTGTCATACGCCTTTTTAATGCGGGCTTCGTTACCGCTGTTCAGGTAGTATTTCTGATAAATATCTTCACCTACGCGTTTGATAAGGGCATTCTTTTGTGAGGACATGGATTCCAACCCGTCACGGCAGAAGAAGATTTCACGTTGTTGCGGAGTCAATAAGTCCCAATCTTCCAAACCGTCTACTTCCGACCATTTGAAGTCCGATCCGTCGGCATTCTTATAATAGTCTACAAAGTCTGCGGAAGGTTTTATTTCCGTCCATCCGTCATACGTATCACGCGCACCGGTCATTTGCTGAATGTTGTCACAGTAACCGGTTTCTTCGCTAAACTGGAGCGAGAAAATCATTTCTTTGTCTTTCTCGTTTTCATATTTGAAGAAGTCGGCATATTCGCCTGTCCACAAGCCGTAGCCGCAGGTTTCCACTTCTTTGAAATCGTTGCCTGCTTCCTTGTATTGCTTCTTCCACATATACACCATGCCACGAAGCGCATAGGCAGCTCCCTTGGAGGGGCGTCCGTAGTTTTCGTTCAGCGTGTTATGGGGGAAATCAGGATTATTGATGCAATACGTCAAATCGTCCAGAATCACTTGCCAGACTTCATCTACCGAAGATTGACCACGCGTACAGTCTTCATTATTGATGGGTTCCAGATAAACGGGAACACCCTGATAAAGCATATTCAGACGGTTATAGGCCCACGCACGGAGGAAACGGGCTTCGCATTGATAACGTGCCAGTTTATCAGTACTCATATCCGCTTTATGCAGATTGGCAATCGCATCGTTACACGCATGGATGATGGTGTAACAGAACTTCCATTCATACCACACCTGAAAGTCATTGGCAGGTTTGGTAGCCAGCGAAAGCAGTTCCACCGGATAGTTGTTGGAATAATAATCGGTTGCGAAGCTCATGGCTTCGATTCCCTGGCGGTTCAAACCGTCGGCACGCCGGAGCTGGGTAGACGAGAGTTGTGTGGCATAGAACGGATAGTAGAGTCCTGCCATTCCCTTGTCGGCAAGCTCCTCCGTAGTCCACATGTTTTCACTTGCGATCTGGTCTTCCGGGGCCACATCGAGAATATCCATGCAGGAGGTAGCAGCCAGAGCCATCGTTAAAATCATTAATATCTTTTTCATATCAGATTCTGTTTTTTAGTTCTACATCATTAAAAGGTAATCTGTCCGCCAAAAGAGATCTGACGCATCAATGGGTAGCCGATTTCAGTTCCTATTTCCGGATCAAGTCCCGGGTAACTGGTAATCGTCAGGATGTTATCCATCGACACGAAAGCACGGAGCTTATTAACAAAGAACTTGCTGGAAATCCGTTGCGGCAACGTATAGCCGATTTGGATATTCTTCAACTTGAAGTAGTCGCCCTTATATTCGTTCCAGTCGCTCTGGATTCTGTTATTATAGGTAGTACCGTATGTCAGGCGGGGATATTTGCCCCACTGGTTGGTGCGCGGATCGTCCGGGTTGGAAGGATCGAAGAAGTAATGGTTATCGGCGATATGCTCGATAATGCCATATCCGTGGCTGACCAGTGTCGAGTTGTAGTAATCCGTATTCCAGTTGAGGTAATGCCCGAAAGCTCCCGACCATAACATGGAGAAATCAATGTTCTTGTAAGAGAAGGCACAGTTGAAGCCCAGATTGAATTTCGGGACACTGGTGTGTCCGGAGAAATCCCGGTCGTTCGTATCACCGTAGTTCATATCACCGTTGCTGTCGGCATAGAGTATGTCACCATACCAAAGCTGGTCTTTGGCAACCGTCTTCATTCCTCCGAACGAATAACCGGAGTCAATCATGGCCTGCACCCATACCATATCTTCTTTCGTACGTATCATTCCGTCCTTCGGTCCCGCATGGATATCCACCGCACCTCCGGTATAGCCTTCGCCGGAACCTCTGTACACCTTATACATATAGGTTTCTCCCAGTTGGCGGCCTTCGCAGATGTAGCCTCCGAAACCAGATTCAGACACATCACTGAAGTTGTTGACATAGCTCACTTTGTTTCCCTGTGCATCATACGTCCAGTATTTCTGGAGTTCGCCTTTGAACTTCATCACTTTGTTGGCGTTGAAAGAGAAGTTCATACCCACTCGGTATTCGAAATCTTTTCCGATACGGTCGTTCCAGTTGAGGGTAAATTCAACACCACGGTTGCGCACTTCACCCAAATTCTCGGGAGCAGAGCCTACAACACCCATCGAAAGATAGAGTTCGGGATGGTAGAGAATGTCCGAAGTATACTTATTATAATAGTCTATCTCACCCGTCAGGCGGTGGTTGAAGAAGCCGAAATCAAGTCCGATGTCGGTGGTGGCGGTACTTTCCCAATGCAGCTTGTCGTTGCTTAGTTTCTTGCGTACCAATCCTTTGGTTCCTTCACCGTCGATTACAACATTGCCTGTGGCGTAGTTTGCCTGCCAGTCGTAGTTGCCCGTTGAGTTGTTACCTGTCTTTCCCCAGGAAACACGGAGTTTCAGGTTAGAGAGATAGTCCGATGCTCCCTGCATGAACGATTCTTCCGAAATACGCCATCCACCGGAGAACGAGGGGAAATATCCCCAACGCTGGTTCACACCGAAACGGGAGGAGGCATCGGCACGAAGGTTGGCTTCGAAGAGATAACGCCCTTTATATCCGTAGTTGACACGGCCGAAATAAGAGAGCAATCCCCATTTGGCAGGTGCCGAGCTGGAAGAGCTGACGAGCGTCTCGTAAGTGCTTAGTTCGTTCAGCGTCCAGTCCGTAGCGCCTTTACGGGAAACGGCAAAGCTCTTGCTGTAATATTCCTGTGCAGAATATCCGAGCAGTGCGCCCAGATCGTGGTCTTTCTTGATGGTTGTATTGTAGCGTACCAGTATTTCGGCACTCTGACGCCAGGTGCGTGCGCTCGTATTGGTGATGGAAGCGTTCTCCAACGCGCTTTCGCTGACACGCTGGTCGGTGACGTAGTCCCAATAACCATTTTGGCGGCTATAAGAAGACTTGTCGGTGAATGTCGGCGAATAGTTGAAAGTACCTTCAATGTTGAGCCCTTTATAGGGAGTGATAATTCCGTAGACTGATGCATTGAGACGCCATACGGTATTGAAACCGGTGGCTCCTGCCATCTGACCGAAGATATTATTGGCATTGGAAGATTCTTCGCTGGCTAGCGCGGCACGTCCCCAGTAGTTCGGTTCGCCGGGATATACACCCGGAGTGGTCTGATAGAGATACTTGAATCCGTTGCTGATATTAGCCATCCCGTAATCTTGCTTTTGTCCGTAGAGACGGGTGCCGACGGTCATCCATTTCACTATCTTGGCTTCCAGGTTGGTACGGAAATTGATTTTCTGCGTACTTGAGTCGAGGTTCCAGCGGTTCATGACTCCCTGATTGTCGAGATAGCCTAAGGAAAGCATGTATTTCACTTTCTCCGAACTGCCGGAGACAGACAGGTTGTGCTCTTGCGAATATCCGGTGTCGAATACTTCGTCGAACCAATCGGTGTTGGGATAAGCCACGTAATTGGGTACTCCGTACTCGTTCAACCCGTTCGGATCGGCAGAAGCAGCCCTCCAGCGGTCGATGCTTTCCTGCGAGAAGATGCCTTTGGTATTCACATTGTCGCAAGCCTCGTTCACCAGTCCCATATAACGGGCATAGTCGCTTACGAAAGAGAGGTTGTTGTAGGGCATCTGCACGACTCCCGAATAAGAATAGGAGATTTGCGGTTTGCCTTTCCCGTTTTTGGTGGTGATAAGGATGACTCCGTTGGCGGCTCGCGTACCATAAATAGCTGTGGAGGCAGCGTCTTTCAGTACGGAGATGCTTTCGATGTCGTTGGGGTTCACATTGTCCATGCTCCATTCGATACCGTCCACCAGGACCAATGGGGAGTTGGTATTGAACGTACCGTTACCGCGGACGCGGATGGTGGCACCGTCCGAACCGGGTTGTCCCGAAGCCTGCGTGACGTTCATACCGGCGGCAAGTCCCGAAAGGGCGGAAGAAACACTCATGATGGGTCGTCCTTCCGTCTGGTCGGCAAAGTTGATGGAAGTCACAGAACCGGTCAGGTTCACTTTCTTCTGTACACCGTAGCCCACTACCACTACTTCATCCAGCACTTTCGTTTCCACTTTCATCTGTACATCAAGTTTCGTACGCCCGTTCAGGAGAAGCGTGGTGGTCTGATAACCAATGTAACTGAAAGAAACGGAAGGTTTGGCAGAAGTTGTTTTTAAGGTGTAGTGTCCGTTCAGGTCTGTCAGGACACCGTTTGTTGTACCTACTTCGACGACGGAAACACCCGGCAGGGTTTCTCCATTCTCATCGATCACTACTCCACTTACCGTGGCAGATGTTTGTGCCCACACCACATCTGTCAGTAAAAAGAGCAAAGCCAATAAAAATAATAGATAATGCTTCTTTTTCATTTTATTAGATTTAATGAAACAATTAGGTTGTTAAATACTCACCCTGCAAAGAAATGGGATATTTAGCCAATCTAATAATACTGTTTAGGCGATTGATGCCACTAATTAATAAAATTCGGAGGAGAATGGAAAGGAAAAACAATCTTTTAAGAATTCGACTAGTTTTTATC
>DXOJ01000082.1 GCA_019412865.1 Bacteroides sp.
GTATTAGTTTCTCATTGTCTCCAAATAATTCATAGCCGGATATGATTACTTTCTCACCCGGAGACAAACCGTCTGTCACCTCGTAATACTGTGGATTCTGCCGTCCTATCTTCACAGGACGCCGCGTGGCAAATGTACCACTTTCATCGACAACGTACATCCATCGGCCCCCGGTAATTTGAAAGAATCCGCCACGGGGAACCAGAATAGCTTGTGCCGAATCACCCAACTGCAGGTTTATGTGATAAGTCTGTCCGGCACGGATATTCTCCGGTCGTTCGGATATAAAATTGAGGTCTGTACGAAACTGACCGTCTTTCACTTCAGGATAGGGTTTAGTCACTTCCAGTTTATAGGTTCCTCCGTCACGGGTAAAGTCAGCAGGGAGTCCGGGAAGTACCCGTTCTACGTAGTGCTCGTCTATCTGTGCCTGTACTTTAAGGTCGGAAGTGATGATTTGCCCGATATGTTCACCGGCAGAAATAGATTGCCCGATTTGCGCATTCAAGTTTCCTACCTGTCCGTCGATCGGAGCTTTCACTTTCAGGTTTTCCAAGCGCTCACGAACCAATGCCAAGCTCCGTTTCATATTACGTATATTCTCGTCAAGACTGCCTATCTGACTTTCCCGAAAAATATGATCCTGACGGATACGTTCGTCAATAACAGCCAGTTGCTCTTTGGCTGCTATATATTCTTCCTCTGCCTGGCGATAGTCTTCACGTGCTATCAGTTGTTCGTTTACCAAACGTTTATACTGCTCATAACGGCGTTGCTTCCCGATAAGCTCTTTATTCAGGCCGATACGTTCTTGTTTCAGTTGCAGTCGTTCCTGTTCCATACTAATCCGGGTATTACGCAACTCGTTTTCCTGATAAGCAAGATCGGCTTCACTCTGCATGATACCGATATTGAGCAATGGGTTGCTAAGACGCAGAATCACATCGCCAGCCTTTACCATAGCTCCCTCTTCTTTCAGGCGCTCTTCCACACGACCGCCCTCGATGGCATCCATATAGATAATCCGGCTAGGCATGACCTGACCAATCACACGGATATAATCACTGAACTCGGCCTGCTTGACAGTAGCAATTGTCAGCCGGTCTTTCTCCACTGCCATAGAAGAAGCTGTATCTCTGAAAATAAAATAAGCAATCACAGCAAGTCCGAGCATTACCCCACCGACCGAATAAAGACGTTTGCGATTGATGCCGGGTTTTCGTTCAATAGGTGTATCCATAATGGTTTATAAAAAAGTTCCTTGTCGATAATATTTTTCTAGTTTCATCATCATTTCTATTTGCAAGCGTACACGAACCAATTCTGCTTTGGCAGCAATAAACCGGTTACGGGCTTCCATCAGCTGAAAGACGGAAATCAATCCCTCTTCCCATTTCCGTTCGGATTCTTTCAGTACCAGTGTTTCAGCGTCAAGTTGTGATAATGCCTGCTGATGTTCACTATATCCGGTGTGAAGAGAAAGGAGTGTTTGCTCAATATTCGTTTATAATTGTTGTTTTTCAAGTTCTTCTTCGTTTTTGAGCCGATACATTTTCAATTTCAGCTTGCGCTGATTGGTCAGACGTTGCAAACCGCTTAGCAGGGGAAAGGAGATGCCAACGCCCACATATTTTCCTATATTATCACGCAATTGTCTGGCCGAGAAAGCTGTATTATAATAATTGGAACCAACGGTGAAACGAGCAAAGACAGAGGGTGAGAAAGCTCCTCCCGTTATCGCATACTCTTTATGAGCTGCTTTTTGTTTCAAATCAATCATACGCATGGAGGGCAATATTTCGATAGATTGTGCGTATAGAGTTTCCACAGTCGAAACAGAATATGGTGGTAATTGGGATACTGTAATCGTATCCAGAATAGCGAGTGTGTCGCCCGGCTGGATATTCATTAATTGTTTCAGATGCAATAAAGCGATCCGACTGCTATTTCCGCGCGACTGATAACGATAAATATCTCCCTCCCGGCGCGCTTTCACCTCCTGTAAATCGGAGGCTGATTTCAATCCCAGTTCCACGAAGACCTCTGTCTGTTTCAAATACCTTTCGCTCAACCGGCTTTGTTCCAAAGCAAGATCGAGCAATTTTCTCTCCAGAATCAGTTTGTAATAAGCATCCGTCACCTGATAGGCCAGTTCATTCTGTTTCTCTTTCAGTTTCCATTCACTACGTTCTTTGTTCATTTTCCGGAAACGCACCTGATTGATACGCGAAAAGCCTTCAAATAAGGAAAGTGTCATATCGAGTCCCACCGTTCCCTCTTCAAAAGATTCACTGGTATACCCATTGGTGTCAGGATCCAGCGAACGTCCGAATCGTTTGCCTGTTTCCGCATTAACCACTATTTGTGGCAGGAAAGCACCGACAGAAGCTATATAATCTGCTTTCGCTTCCTTTATGCCGATAACTCCGTTACGTACAGCCGGATTCTGTCTATAAGCCAAACGAATGCAATCGTCCAGACTCATAGCGGATTGGGCTAGCAAGAAAACCGGCACTGAAAGCAATAGTAGTAAAAGAAATCTTTTCATCCTTTATAATATATGATTGTGTGATAGCAGGATGATAAAAGCAAATGCAATGCCACAAATCATAAATAATTGATTATAAAACAAATAGAAATTACATAATTCTTCCACCGTCCAAAAATTAAACGCCCTAACGTCCAATAATTGGACATTACCGAGAGAATCCCTCTATTCTACCCTATTCTAACTCGTTCTGACTCATTCCAGCATAAACTTTGTATGAAAACGTCTAATTATTGGACACTCCCTTGCAAAGAAAATCAAAAACAGATACCTTTACCCGGAAACTTAAAAGGAACATTCAACGGACAGAGCCCCCAATCTTGCGTATGGAAACAGGAACGATTTTAATTGTAGACGACAATAAGAGTGTATTAGCCTCACTGGAGTTATTACTCGAGAATGTGTTCAGCACAGTCCGCACAGCTGCCAATCCTAATCAAATCACGACCATCTTATCTACCACTCCGATTGATATTGTGATTCTGGATATGAACTTTTCAGCAGGAATCAACAATGGTAACGAGGGACTGTACTGGCTGAAACATATCCATGAAATCCGCCCTTCACTGCCCGTTATTATGCTAACCGCCTACGGTGATGTAGAATTAGCCGTTAAAGCACTGAAGAATGGTGCAACAGATTTTCTACTAAAACCATGGGATAACCACATACTGATACAGAAAATAAAGGAAGCCTATCAAAACAATCGTCCAACCCATCATAAAAACTCTCCCAAATCAACCCAGAAAGCATCCGGTGATGAAAATCTGAATAAGTCAGAAATGTTGATCGGTCATTCCCCTGCAATGCTACAGCTAATTAAGGTAGTTACTAAAGTCGCCAAAACCGATGCCAATATCCTGATAACCGGAGAAAACGGAACAGGAAAAGAGATGTTAGCCAGGGAAATACATCGCTTATCTTCACGAAACACCCGTCAGTTACTTAGTGTCGATATGGGGGCTATCAGCGAATCGCTCTTTGAGAGTGAACTCTTCGGACACGAACGTGGAGCGTTTACTGATGCTTATGAAAGCCGTCCGGGTAAATTCGAAGCCGCCAATGGTGGTTCGCTTTTTATGGATGAAATCGGAAATCTCCCTCTTGCATTGCAGGCCAAACTACTGACTGTACTACAAAACCGAAATATCACCCGAATCGGAAGCAACAAAGTGATTCCCGTTGATATCCGACTCATCTCCGCCACCAACAAAGACATACCGGAGATGATTAAAGAAGGTTTGTTCCGCGAAGACTTATTCTATCGCATCAATACCATCCATCTGGAAATTCCCCCTTTGAGAGAACGGGGAGATGATCTATTATTATTCATCGATGCTTTTCTTCATCGCTTCGCTTCCAAATATCAACGACCGGAAATGCGAATGCATGAGCAAACGATTGAAAAGCTACGCTCCTATCATTGGCCGGGCAATATCCGGGAACTGCAACACACCATCGAAAAGGCGGTTATTTTATGCGAAAGCAACGTGATACGTCCTAAAGATATTCTGGTGAAACAGACTTGGAAACCACAGACAGTCCAAGCGGTGCCCAATCTGGAAGAAGTGGAACGACAAGCCATCGAGACGGCCATCTTGCAAAATAATGGAAACCTGACTGCTGCGGCCGAACAACTTGGTATCAGCCGACAAACGCTCTACAATAAACTGAAACGATTTAAGCCCTAAGCCGTATGCTATTCAGCCGACATATATATTGGACCACATTAGGACATATCCTATTTATTCTTGCTACCGCAGGAACAGGTCTATGGCTCATTATTTCCCAACAAGGAGTGGTAATAGGGATATTACTGGTTATCTGCTCCTTGTTTCAGATTGGAAGATTAGTGAATAAGCTAAACTCTTTCAACCAAAAATTACGCCTTTTCTTCGATGCGATAGAAGACAAAGACAATATGCTCTATTTCCCCGAAAACAATGTCAGCCGGGAACAGGAAATGCTGAATCGTTCACTCAACCGTATCAATGCCCTGCTCATCCGAACTCAAGCTGAATATTCAAAGCAGGAACATTTCTACCGTTCGCTATTGGAAGAAGTCCCTAGCGGTGTGTTGGCATGGGATTCTTCCGGAAAAATAATGATGGCCAACAGTGCCGCACTGACTTTATTGGGATGCCAGCAACTAGCCCAATACGACCAACTGAAACCTATCCTGCAGGAAAAAGAGAAGAAAGAACGACTTAGTCTGTCTCAAAACCAGATGAAATTACAGAACGAAACTATAACCATCTTATCCATCAAGGATATCAGCAATGAACTGAATGATAAAGAGAGTGAATCATGGAACAAGCTAAGCCACGTGCTTACCCACGAAATCATGAACACCATTGCTCCCATCATCTCCCTGTCGCAAACATTATCCGCATATCCGGACAACAGCGAAAAAACACTTCGCGGACTTCATATCATCCAGGCACAAAGTGAACGCCTGCTGGAATTTACCGAATCTTTCCGTCGTCTCTCCTATCTGCCCCAACCGGAAAGGAAACGGTTTTCACTAATAGCCCTCCTGCAAAATCTGCAAGAACTCCTGTCTACCGATTTTCAGGAAAATCAGATTCATTTCACACTTACCTGTCAGCCGGAATTCATCGACATGGATGGAGACGAGAACCAGCTATCCCAAGTCCTGCTCAATCTCCTTAGAAACTCCATGCAGGCGTTAGACGGAAGAACGGACGGAGCAATCGAAATTTATGCATATCGGGACGAGCATATATCTATCGACATCACAGACAATGGTCCCGGTATCCCCGATGAACTGCAGGAAAAAGTATTCATTCCGTTCTTCACCACCAAATCTGAAGGAACCGGTATCGGGTTAAGTCTCTGCCGACAAATCATCCGTAACCACAACGGTCATCTGTCTATTTTGGAAAGCCGTCCCGGTAAAACAGTTTTTCATATCGACATTTCACTATAAAACAAACCTTTCACGACCTTCGAGTGTTTATTATCATATAAACGAATTTTACACGATATGAGCACCAAAGAACAATACTGGAAATATTCCCTCATTGTCATCATCCTGTTTATGGGAGTCATCATCTTCCGCCAAATCACTCCTTTTCTGGGGGGATTGCTGGGAGCACTCACCATCTACATTCTTGTACGCGGACAGATGAATCATCTGGTAGAAAAACGAAAGCTGAAACGAAGCATCAGCGCACTGTTGATTACCGCAGAAACGATTTTCGTCTTTCTTATCCCTTTGGGGTTGACTGTCTGGATGGTGGCAAACAAGTTACAGGATATCAATCTGGATCCACAGACCTATATTGCACCTATTCAACAGGTAGCAGAATTCATCAAAGAGAAAACAGGATACGATGTATTGGGAAAAGATACGCTGTCATTCATCATGTCCATACTTCCCCGTATCGGACAAATTATAATGGAAAGCATCAGCAGCCTTGCCATCAACCTGTTCGTCATGATCTTTGTGCTTTATTTCATGCTGATTGGAGGAAAAAAGATGGAAGCTTATGTCAATGACATTCTGCCATTTAATGAAACCAATACGCAGGAAGTCATTCACGAAATCAATATGATTGTCCGTTCCAATGCTATCGGTATTCCCTTACTGGCTATCATCCAAGGAGGCGTGGCTATGATAGGCTATCTGCTTTTCGGAGCACCCAACATACTGATGCTGGGATTCCTGACCTGCTTTGCAACCATCATTCCGATGGTAGGTACGGCATTGGTATGGTTTCCTGTAGCCGTTTATCTTGCCATCAGCGGAGACTGGTTCAACGCCATCGGGCTTTTTGGCTATGGGGCTATCGTCGTATCGCAATCGGACAATCTCATCCGGTTCAT
This sequence comes from Bacteroides sp., assembly GCA_019412865.1. Classification (GTDB taxonomy): domain Bacteria; phylum Bacteroidota; class Bacteroidia; order Bacteroidales; family Bacteroidaceae; genus Bacteroides. Next base: position 6,398 of record DXOJ01000082.1, read on the forward strand.
CCTTCAAAAGAAGATGGCGGATACGCATCCGCTTATCACTATTTTTGGAGTAGTCATCGGTCTGCCGATATTCGGGTTTATGGGAGTCATCTTCGGTCCGTTGCTTCTTTCATTATTCTTTCTTTTTGTGGATATGTTCAAGAAAGAATATCTCGACTTGCGAAATAACCTCCCATCGAGATGACGGAACTACCGAAAAATTGTGTACTTTTGCGGCTGTAAAAACGACACTATAATTTGATGGAAACATTTACATTCAATACTGTCGAACTGATTCTTTTATCGGCGGCAGGTATTCTTTT
>DXOJ01000820.1 GCA_019412865.1 Bacteroides sp.
TTATGGAACAGGTGGTAGATTTAGCTTTACCAGAATACTTTGAAAGAATATCCGCAGAAGCTACCTTTCAGGAGCAATTGTCCGTCATAGATATAGATAACTCCCGTCGTTCGCCGGTTCAAGTCAAAAACTATCCGATACGCTTAAAAGGCTATTCCCTCATCTTTGTTCTTTCCGGAGAAATTACAATAGGAATAAACTATTTATCGCATACACTGAAAAAGAACATGGTGATGCAGGTGTATCCGGATGATATTATAGAGCACACAGCTTATTCAGCCGATTTCAAGGGCTATCTCATCATTCATTCTGCTGAATTGAAAAAGGAAATAATGGCTATGACATCCGGCATCCGTCTGCAACAGGCGGGTCAGTTGAAGAAATTACATACCAGGCAAGAGTTGAGTGAGGAAGAAAGCCTGCGTTTGAGAAAACAGGTTGAACTCATTAAAAGTTATATTCCTGATAAAGAACACGTCTACCACTCTTATGTCATCAAGAATCAGATTATAAATCTATTCTTTGACCTTGACAACTGCCGCTGGCATAGGTATGGCGACGGAGAACGGCACCAATAGTATCTTCCACCGGGATGTGCGGATTGATACGTGCTGGCTGATAGAGGTCAACATAATCTGTGCCTAATCGTTTCAAGGTGTAAGCCAGATAATTTTGTACGTTCTGCGGACGGACGTCAATACCATAGAACCGATCATCTGGAGTGAGCATTCCACCAAACTTGACGGCGATAAAAATGTCTTCGCGCTTCCGGGTTTTCAAAGCCTCGCGGATCACCAGTTCACTTTCTCCGTGACCATAAAAGTCCCCCGTGTTCAGATACGTAATTCCACTGTCCAGCGCGGCATGTATCGTGTCGACTCCCTGCTGAACGTCAGCCATTCTCATGGCACCCAGTCCGATACGTGAAAGGGTGATACCATTGGTTTCTTTATTCAAATACTTCATTGTTTCTTTTATTATATAGTACTAATTCGATTGCAAATTTCGGATAAATTCCTTCATGATACCAGAGCAATATCCGTTCATTTTTGGTCATTATCCGTCAAGAAGCCTCTTTCTCATGAAATGTCTCAAACATACTGATTATAAAAACCAATTGACTGCCTCAACTGTTTTATTTGAATAGAACTATTAAAACTACCGTCACATGAAAAAGGATATTCTAAAAGACCTGCTGGCAAAGCCCGGAAAGAAACATTTGGTATCGGATTTTGACTCGTCATTCACTGGCAATTTATCCAAACAAGACGCTAAAGAGCAACTGGCAAAGGATATTGAGAAGCTTTCGGAGCTGCAAAGTATGCTTTATGCACAAGACCGGTATTCAATCCTAATTATCTTTCAGGCGATGGATGCTGCAGGAAAAGACGGGACTATCAAGCATGTGATGTCCGGCATTAACCCACAGGGATGCCAGGTGTATTCGTTCAAACAACCGTCTGCTGAAGAACTGGACCATGATTATCTCTGGCGTATCAATCGCTCTCTCCCGGAAAGAGGACGAATCGGCATTTTCAACCGTTCGCACTACGAAGATGTGCTGATTGCCAAAGTGCATCCGGAAATTATTCTATCCAACAAGTTACCAGGTGTCGAAACCATAAATGACATTGATCCCGACTTCTGGAAGCGTCGTTATCGACAAATCAACGATTTTGAACGCTATCTGACAGAGAATGGAACGATTGTCCTGAAATTCTTTCTCAATGTATCGAAAGCCGAACAGAAAAATCGATTCATGGAGCGACTGGACGATGCATCTAAAAACTGGAAATTCTCTTCGGCGGACATCAAAGAGCGTCAATTCTGGGAGGACTATATGAATGCTTATGCCGATGTACTGACGGAGACATCGACGGAACTGGCTCCATGGTATGTAATCCCTGCCGATAATAAATGGTTCATGCGTTACGCAGTAGGACGAATTATTTGTGACCGGATGCAGCAATTGGATTTACATTACCCCAAACTGTCGAAAGAGGGATTGGAAAAGCTGGAAGAGTGTAAGAAAAGTGTATCAAACATTAACTTTTAAATCACTTGCGCTTATCCTTTTTTATTCTAACTTTGTAGAAAGGCCTACATACAGAACTAAAATTGATAAGCTTATGGACATCCAAACTTTTATTCAAAATTTCAAAGAGGCATTCGGAGAAAATGCTGAATTGCCTCTTGTTTTCTGGTACTCGGACGAGCAAAAAGGAGAAACAGAAAAGATAAACGGTTGCTTCTTCAAAGGTATGAAGACGGTAAGAGATGGTGGTATTATCAGCCTGAATGCCGAGAACATCGGTTGTGGCGGCGGTAAATTCTATACTGGCTTCACCGAAATGCCCGAACACGTACCGACTTTCGTCTCCCTCAAGGAGAAATACAAACAAACCCCGGAACAGGTTATCGACTACATAGAACAAATGGGCGTTTCCAGAACTGAAAACAAGTATCTTCATTTTGCACGTATAGATAAGGTAGAAAGCCTTGAAGAAATAGAAGGTGTCGTATTTCTGGCAAATCCGGATATGCTTTCGGGTTTGACCACTTGGGCTTTTTATGATAATAATGCAGCAGATTGCGTCGTTTCCACCTTTGGTTCCGGCTGTAGTGCTGTAGTGACGCAAGCCACGATAGAGAATCGTAAAGGAGGCAAACGCACTTTCCTCGGTTTCTTCGACCCATCGGTTCGCCCTCATTTCGAAGCTGACAAACTAAGCTATACCATACCTATGTCCAGATTTAAAGAGATGTATGAGACGATGCGCCAAAGTTGTCTATTCGATACGCATGCATGGGGAAAGATTAAAGAAAGGATGAACGGATAATTTCCCATAACGAAATTGCATATCATTATACAATTATCGGGACATTAGGTATCTTATTCCGAACATACAAGGCTTCTCTTTCGTTGTTATAGAAAGAAACTGCCACTTGATACTGACAATTCATTATCAAGACAGATATTTTCTGAATATCAATCCTTGTTATACGAACCAATATGACTAAAAAAATAGATTATATATCTTTGTTTGCGCGCCTTGCGCTTGCTATCGGATTCTTGTCGGCAGTTGCAGACCGCTTAGATTTATGGACTCCTTTGTTGGGAAGCGAAAATGTAGTTTGGGGCAATATGGAAAGCTTTACTGCTTATACCGGAGTTTTGTTGCCATGGGTCCCCAAATTTCTAATACCATTATTGGCATGGACGGCTACCATAGCAGAAACGATTCTCGGTATATTGCTATTAATAGGTTTCCAGAAACGTTGGGTCGCTCTTCTTAGCGGCATTCTAT
>DXOJ01000821.1 GCA_019412865.1 Bacteroides sp.
GAGGAAACCAAACAGGCATGGCTGGGCTTTTTCAACGAAGTGAATCTAAATAAACTCGACTATATATTGGAATTGAGAAAGTCATATCATGTGTATATTTTAAGTAATACCAATCCTTTTGTTATGTCGTGGGCATGCAGCCCCGATTTCTCATCGAAGAAAAGGCCGTTGAATGATTATTGTGACAAATTATATTTGTCTTATCAGGTCGGTCATACAAAACCTGCACCCGAAATTTTCGAATTTATGGTGAATGATTGTAATATCATCCCTTCCGAAACTTTATTTGTAGATGACGGTGCCTCGAATATCCATGTAGGCAAGGAACTTGGATTTGAAACGTTCCAACCGAAGAATGGTGCGGATTGGCGGGAAGAAATGACTGCTATCTTGGAGAAACGATAATTGAGCAGTTAGTATCATACCGCAAATAAGAAATATGCAACCACAAGTCATACTTATCACCGGAGCATCTTCCGGATTCGGCAAGATTACCGCTCAAATGTTATCGGAACAAGGGCACATCGTTTATGGAACAAGCCGGAAACCTGCTGAAGACATGAATCATGTAAAAATGCTTGTTGTCGATGTTACCAATTCCCTTTCCGTATGTCAGGCCGTAGAGCGGATTCTATCGGAGCAGGGACGGATTGACGTATTGATTAATAATGCCGGAATAGGTATTGGCGGCGCATTGGAACTTGCCACTGAAGAAGAAGTGAATATACAAATGAATACAAACTTCTTCGGCGTAGTGAATATGTGTAAAGCTGTTTTGCCATCTATGCGAAAGGCGCGAAAGGGCAAGATTATCAATATCAGTTCTATCGGTGGTGTAATGGGAATCCCCTATCAGGGATTTTATTCTGCTTCGAAATTTGCAGTCGAGGGATATAGCGAAGCATTGGCTTTAGAGGTTCATCCGTTCCATATAAAGGTTTGTGTAGTAGAACCGGGAGACTTCAACACCGGATTTACTGATAACCGGAATATCTCCGAACAGACAAGACTGGATGCCGATTACGGAGAGAGTTTTCTGAAATCATTGGAGATTATAGAAAAAGAAGAACGTAATGGATGCCATCCGCGGAAGTTGGGGGCTGCCATCTGTAAGATAGTGGAACGTACCAATCCTCCTTTTCGGACGAAAGTAGGTCCCTGGATACAGGTATTGTTTGCGAAGAGTAAAAAATGGTTGCCTGATGCAGTGATGCAGTATGCCTTACGGATATTCTACGCAATTAAGTAAACGATACGATATAAAAAAGAAATTGTTCCACAAGTTCCTAAAAGAAAAATCGTCCTTACTACAGTCTATCGTAATAAGGACGATTTTATAAGATCAAGGCTTTTTTGAACGGCCTCTTTTCGGTTTGAATATCTTTATGTGTCCGGATCAGTTCTTCGGAACTAATTCCAAAAACATGGTAGTAGTCAGCAACACGGCCAGTCCGACGCAAACGCTTATCAACAGCCAATTGATATATTTTGCTTTCGGCTTGGTGTCGGCATGCAGATTATTCAGGAAATATTCCCTAAAGAAAAGATACAGGCCGGGGATCGTGGCACTTGCCAATAAGAAATCTTCCGGAATCTGAAAGAAATAAGTTTTGGATAATCCGATCAGTGACCAATGGCAAAGGAACAATACCAAAAACATATTGACCTTTTGCGCAAACAGCAATAACAATCCGATAGTAAACACCACTACCGAACAAGGCATGACTGGAGAAGTCATTTCCGGGAATGAAAGTCCGCGTGCCAATGAAACCAAAGGATATATAAAAGGCATTGCCAACAGGACATAAGACAGTAGATCATATTTGTGGGTACGTTCAAAGGTAGTATATCCCGTAATCGCATCCCATATCCAAATGATAGCCATCACCCCCCAAAACATAGCCATTACACCATTATAGCTGCGTTCTTCACAGTAGATATAATAGTAGACCAGAGAAATCCACGTATACAGACCTATCATATAGAACTTCATCGCCATTTTCACCCACAGACGTGGTCGGCCGATAAGCAATCCGGTCAATGCAATACCAATCAGAATGATAACTATCTGTAACAGCCAGGTAGCTGAATTATAATATGCAATTGTTCTCCAAAAAATCTCCATAAAAGTTCGTTTTAGTGTCTTGTTAATGAAAAGGCTCTATGTGGGAACAGGAACATCGGGAACGTAGCTCCTACCGCCAACATGAAAATCACTGTGCTTGCTATCAGAGTATTAGAGAAGAACATCGACATAAACTTGTCCAGCTTATCCGGATCATTCACATTTTGCAGACACATGATAAGTGAAAATACCATGTTGTATGCAAACTTTCCCGGAATCATGGGAAGTAACGCCGGAATGTACAATACCGTCATCGGGCAATATACTTTTTTCCCTAACCACAAACTACCGAAGCCGATGACTAATCCGGCAAACAACGAACCTGTGGCAATATCCACGCCTAAATAAGTCATTAAACAAAAACGACAAGCGTGTCCCAATGCTGCCAGTATGGCAATCATCTTGAATGCACGCAAAGGAGGATCGGAAATTGCACCAAATCCTATACCTGCTACTGCTGCAAAAAATCCATCCGTAAGAATGTCAAGTGCTATCATATCAAATTAAACTGTTTTTTACCATTAATAATGTGAAGGAAAGTCCGATAGCGATGCTGACAATCAGCAAAGAAGCCTCTGTCAGACGGGCAAATCCTGTTAATACATATCCCTCTACTACATCAATCACGCCATTAATCAAAGGCACCCCAGGCACAAGATAAAGCACGCTGGTTGCCATGGCAATCTCCGAAGTTGTGTCGAAAATCAGCGCGGTGGAAGCACACAGGGAAGCAACAAAAGCCGAGACTATAAATACAACATAATGATTGATCTTTTTCGCCTGCATTTGTTGTTTCAGGTAGAATCCTGTAATGGTAGCCGAGAACACGATTCCCATCGAAATTAAATCACCGCCGAACAATTTGCAGAAAGACGCATTGGCAAATCCTACCAGTAGTAAAACGAAAAGCGGATGTATCCGCGGAGCAGAAATAATCTTCTTGTATTTGTCTTTCAATTCTTCCAATGACAAATGATTGTCTACTGCTTCCCAGCTTAATGCGCTTAACTCTGAATTATGTTCAAAACTGATCGGGTGTGCAGGAATGTCTATAACCTCGTTACAAGCCTCGTTTGTTTCTTTGTCTATAATGGTCAGAATGATGTTTCTATGAAATACGCTTAATTTGACATCTAGTCCGAAAGCCTCTCCAATACGCTTTGTGTTGCGTACCACCCGCGAGGTGTGTACTCCGGCCCCCATTAAATGGGCTGAATATTCTGCAATAAATTTACCTATGGATAATAAAGATTCGCCTGTCTTCATGAATATGATATTTTTAAATCGGGCGCAAAAGTACAAAAAAAATGGATACCTTTGCCGCGATTAAAAATAAAAAATGCATGAATAACCAATTTACGCATCCTAAAGAGAGAATACGTTTTGCCATATTGACTTTTTTCTTTGCCCAAGGACTTTGTATGGCAAGTTGGGCTAGCCGAATCCCTGATTTTAAAGACGTTTTTGCCGCAAATTATGCTTTCTACTGGGGACTGATTTTATTTATGATTCCTGTCGGAAAGTTTGTCGCGATCCCCTTGGCTGGCTATCTTGTTTCGAAGTTAGGAAGCCGGAGCATGGTACAAGTCAGTATCCTGGGATACGCTTCATCCCTGCTTTGCATCGGGCTGGCTCATGAGGTCTATCTTTTAGGCTTTCTGCTCTTTTGCTTCGGTGTGTGCTGGAATTTGTGCGATATATCATTCAATACACAAGGCATTGAGGTGGAACGTTTGTATGGTAAAACCATTATGGCCACTTTTCATGGAGGATGGAGTCTGGGGGCATGTGCAGGAGCACTTATCGGTTTCGTGATGATTTTGGCCGGAGTCTCCCCCATCTGGCATTATACATTGATATTTATCATCATCCTTATAATTGCACTTTCTGGGCGGAAATATTTGCAGGAGAGCGCACCGCAGGAAGCGGAAGTTTCTGATACGAAGACGAAGGAAAGAAATACAGCCAAAGCTCCCAATGGCTTTCGCCTGTTATTTCAAAAACCAGAAATGTTGCTTTTGCAGTTAGGACTTGTCGGACTGTTCGCGCTGATTGTAGAAAGTGCGATGTTCGACTGGAGTGCCGTTTATTTCGAATCAGTGGTTCACGTACCTAAATCATTGCAAATCGGTTTTCTTGTATTTATGATTATGATGGCAACGGGCCGTTTCCTGACTAACTACGCTTATCAGCTTTGGGGAAAGAAGAAAGTCCTGCAACTGGCGGGCAGCTTTATCTGTATCGGCTTTTTTGTTTCTGCCCTATTAGGAGGAGTTTTCGAATCTATGGCTATGAAAGTAATCATTAATTCTTTAGGTTTCATGTTGGTCGGCTTGGGTATTTCCTGCATTGTGCCTACTTTGTACAGCTTCGTGGGAGCCAAATCAAAAACACCGGTCAGTATTGCACTTACCATTCTGTCAAGCATCAGTTTTATAGGTTCGCTGATTGCTCCCCTGCTTATCGGTGCCATCTCGCAGGCGTTCGATATCCGTATCGCTTATATGCTTATCGGCATATTGGGCGGATGTATCGTATTAATAGTCAGTTTCAGTAGTGCTTTCAATATTCAGGAATCCGGCGATAAACCTGAATAGAACAAATAAAAAACGCAGTCTTTCACAGTGTTTAAAACTAAACCTCCTGTGAAGGACTGCGTCAATCTTTTAATGCCTTAACTAACCTAACTACTTTATCTTAACTATACTAACCTATCTACAAAATACCCGAAAAATCTTTTATACTACTAATAATCCTATCTTTCAATTCGTTGTTTTCAACTATTGAGAAGCCACAGTCTACATTTGCCGGAGCCAATAATACAGCTTTAGCTTCTTCTGCATCTGCCATCTCTTCCGGGTGCTCTCTGAAATAAGTTTCCCATTGGGAAGCTGATTGCGGAGTTACACCCAGCACATAGTTGATAAAATCATCATCCGTCAAAAAATCCATTACCTTTGAGCACATATCGCATCCTTTTTAAGCGTTTACATAAGTAGGACGGCGTTATCCTGTCTATGTACTCAACCCATTTACCTTTTTACTAAAATTAACTTGCCAGACTGCGCAATTTTGTCAATCCGCGATGCATCAAGTTGCGTACAGACTGATAATTCATATTCATAATCTCGCAAATATCCTCGTATTTCTTTTCTTCTATATAATATAATGTAAGCGCTTCACGTTGGCGGGGAGATAATTGGTCGAGCAAACGTCTAACCAATGAAAATTCATTCTTGCGTTGCTCTTCTTCCATATAATCATCTTCTACATCTGTAGGAGTGGATATGCTAACTTCTTCTACTGCC
>DXOJ01000822.1 GCA_019412865.1 Bacteroides sp.
CGATTGGACGGTATCTCCTTTTCTCGGTGAAGACAGGCATCCATTAAAGGATACGGGAACGCTATCGTCCCCCAGGTAGTCTACGAGATATTTAAAGCAATAGAAGAAACCTATAAATTAAACAGTCATGAATAAAGTATCGATATTTGAACATCCCGAGTTCGGACGCATCCGGACACTGGAAATTGACGGGAAAATATGGTTCTGCGCCTCGGATGTTGCCGCCGCACTTGGCTACTCCAATCCGAGAGATGCCGTCGTAAGACATTGTAAACCAATGGGTGTCGTGGTTTACGACACCCCTACACGCAGTGCCGTCCAGAAAATCAAGTACATCAGCGAAGGAAACGTATACCGGCTGATTGCCGGTAGCAAGCTGCCTTCCGCTGAGAAATTCGAAAGCTGGATATTTGATGAACTGGTTCCCGAAACACTAAAGAACGGTGGCTATCTTCTTAAGAAGAATGGCGAAACGGATAATGAACTGCTTGCGCGTGCCATATTGCTCGCACAGAACCGTATAAAAGAGCGAGACAGCCGTATTTCAGCATTGGAGAAGGAGAACAACTATGCTATCCTGAAACTCAAGCTACAGGCCCCAAAAGTTCAGTATTACGACAAAGTCCTGCAATCCCAAAGCACCTACACGACCACACAGATAGCGAAAGAATTGGGAATGACTGCCGGAATGTTGAACAAGCGGCTCCGATGGGCAGGCATCCAGTTCCGTCAATCCGGTCAGTGGCTGCTCAAAGCTCCTTACCAGAATCAAGGCTATACAGCAACCCGGACCCATGTATGGGAAAGCCGCACAGGAGAAACAGGCACGGCCATGTTGACGGTCTGGACGGAAAAGGGCCGGTTATTCATACATTATCTTTTTGAGGCTTATCTGGTATAGCCGGAATATAAGACCGGGATAAATAAAAAAGCTACTGAAACAAAAATTCAGTAGCTTTTTTATTGCTTTCAATTGATACTATCTCAACCGTGGTCCCGTTTTCTTCTTTTCTTTCACAGGCACAATTTCTTGTCGGGGTGCTTCTTGCGGCCTTATTCTTTCACTTACAGTCTCACTCTGAAGAAGCCTGTTTAAATACCGGAGGTCCTTCAGTAACTCCTGTTTGCATTCCATCTCCAGGGAATGGGCCATATTCGACATCGGGTTGGTACTTTTCTTGACAAGCGGACCGTTCAGGAGATCTTCTTCTATATACAGGGTACAACGCTTCAAATAGCCTTCAATGTCCTTCGGCGTTTCAGCGGTATCAATCGCCTCCTGAATGGCCTTATAATTCTTATCCATATAACAGGCCTTATACAAGTCATCGGCATGCCAGTCAAAGAAATGAAGATAGTTTTTTCCCAGTTGCTGGTTATACTCTTTTATATCGCTTTCCACAACCCCTTTCTTCTTGTCAAGATATTGCTGCAATTGTTCGATCCTTAAATCACTTTTATCCATTGTTGTCCGATTTATAGTTCCATGTCCGTTTCAGTTTCGCTCTGAAAGGATATATCCAGTTCTCTTTCCTGATGGAAATTATCCGCTATCACGAATTTAATTTCCGCATTCTTGCTGCTTCGGTTATGATAGAAGAGCGTGAATACCTGGCGGCAGGGATCGCTGTCATCCAACTCCGCTATCGAATCCAACGGTTGCATCTCCCGGTTCACCAGATAGACCTTCTTCTTGTCGTACACCTCGCCGCTACCCTCCATCTGTATATAACCGATTTGATAGCCGGCTTCCTCATAGTTTCCGCTACGATTGAGTGTCAGACGAATCTCCACGGTCTCATCCGGGGAAATGGTCTTCTGGAGATACCAGGACGTTAGCGAGAAATCATAAGCCTGCTGTACTTCCAATTTATCATCACAGCCACCCAGCAGGCAAAGCAATGTGAGCATGATACCACTTATTATTAATTTCATCTTCATGATTTTACGTATTACTAAATGAATAATTTACTTGATTGAGTCCGTTGTCGGCTAACGCCTGATGCCCGTTTTTATCTTTCTTTCAGGCGGCTCTTCTCTCTTCTTTTCTGTTTTATTAGCCGTCTGTTGCAAATTCTCTTCGGGAGGCGTTTGCGCAAGGATATTCGCGAATTCCCGGTAATCCCTAACTAACTGCTGCATACACTCCAACTTCAGGAAATGGGCAACATTCGTTGTCCGGCTGGAACTGTTACAATCCACCTGACCGTTCAACAGTTTGTTCTCACAGTAAGCAATGTTGTCCTCAACAATATTCCAAACCGTATCCATGCCCTTTGCCCCGTCCACCGCCTGCCGGAGTATCTTATAACACCCGGACATAAAATGAGACTTATACAGGCTCTCCGCATTCCATTCGAAAAAGTGTAGGAAATTCTCATTCATCTTCTTGCTTTGTTCACGTATGTTCCGGTCTTCCCGGTTTATTTTCATATCCAGCCAATGAAGCATCTCATCCACGTTCCAATTGCCTTGTTCCATACTGTTGCTGCTAATTGAAAATGTACTTGACACCGACAGCTGCCACCGTGTGGAAATTCCCCACGGATGATCCGAAGAATATCCTCTGGCGGACATTGAAAAGAAAAACCAGCCTGTCGGAAAGGAACGCCTCCATCTCGAAAGCCGGGGCAAAACCATAAATGAAGCATCCGTCATTCTTTAAAGTCGCCCCGTCATAGAGCAGCTTGCAGTTCCAGTTGGTCGTCTCATAACCCGCCAGAGCGGAAAGACCGGCAGAGAAGAACACGTTCTTACCACGGTCCGAGATGAACGGCACGAAATAACCTACCTCCCCGGTAAACTGCGCTTTGGGGATCGCAACATCCTTATAGGAATAGTGCTTTTTCACATAATCCGCCCCGAACAGCCAGCGGGAATGGTTCCGGTTATACCGACTCAGAGCCAGTCCGACCTGGAAATTACCATGCAGATGCTTCACATTTGAACCGAAGTCGTCTACACCGCCTAACGTAAGCTGGATACCTTTCTGCCCCGGCAGGTAACGCTGGGCAAAAGATTTGCCTGCCACAAAGGGCAGACAAATGCATAACAAAATAAATAAAACTCTTTTCATGATTACTCACCGATTAATTCATTCACAATACGCGCGTCCACCAGGTCACTGTTCTCAATATAGAACCGCTGGTGACGGCCTCCCCCTTTCTCGTAAATTTCCACTTCCAGCAACTTGTCGTCAGGAATGACAATTTTCGGAAAGGCATACACGATCCGTCCCGTGCTCTTTCCTTCGATGCGTGTCAGGGCATTGAGCGTGCGTACCGGTTCAATATAAGTTTCCTGCTGAGCCGTCCTTTTGGCTATCTTCTTATCCACTATCTTAAATCGCACGAAATCCACATCGAAAGGCACATTGGAATTGTTCGTCAGGGAAACATGGAAGAAGATCAGGTCCTTATGCACATAAATGCCCTTTAAAAGAGCCTGCATCCCGAACTGCCTGCATCCGATATGCTTCACGTCCCTACGGTCCAGCCGGTGGATGGTGTACATCACGCTGGCAATGACCGTCGGATCTTCCTCGCCCAGTTCCGTGACACGGATGGAGCTGCCTCCTTTCTTTTCTCCCTCGTCCGGGTTCATCCACTGGTCCATATTGATATTCAGTGTGGAAGGCTCTTCCTTATAAACGACATTGAAGGAAAAGAAAGAGCCGTCTCCTGTAATCACGGAGAAGTTCGTCTCTCCCGGAAACTCCTTCACCGCCGCTTTGACACGTACCACGTTCTCGACTCCGTCAGCCTTGCCTGCGATGATATTGTTACTGCCCAAATCCACGTAGCGCACTTCCGAAGGGAAGAGGATATGCACCGTCTTCCCAAAAGTGACCTCTATTTTATAAGGGATGATATGCTGGCCCGCCGTCAGAATCCTGACGGGATTTACCGGCCTTTCCTCCTGTGAAAAACCGGATACCGAGGCCAGAACAGCCATCAAGAATGCTATAACTATTTTCATTGTCTTGTCTTTTTTATTAAAGTGAATAATCCGTTATTGTCTCTTTGTGACCAGCAGCACCTTATATCCGGCTTTCAGTGTCACCTTGACCGCGCGAACCCGTCCGGCGATCAACCGCGTGCCGCCCTGCATGACTCCGCGCGTCAGGTCCATGACCACCTGCTGTCCGGCAGAACGTGCAAACGAAACGCTGTTTCCCATGCTCTCGCTGACCGTTCCAGCCGCATCCTTTGCCGCATTGCGGGTTTCCGATCCGGGAACGAAAATACCTTTCTGCCCGTCTATATCGTAAGTCGCCAACTGAACAGGAATGATATTCCCGGCATACTCGATGCTGCTGATCAGGATATCCAGACGCTCTCCCTGTATGACCGCCGCACCTGTTACCAGACTGTTCTCCGGAACGGTAATGTTGCCGGCTTGTAGAGGTTGCAGCAACCGGAGTTTTACCCTGCCTCCCTGTTCAATGATCTGGTTCTCCGAAATGCAGGCGGCGATGGTATTCGTCCCCATTTGGTAGCTGTTCCCGACAGCAGTATTAAAACCGTAATTCCTCTCGACAGTAAGCGAAGCGATATAGGCGGAATCCGTAACAGGTTGTGAAAGGCCGGAGGTCGTCTGATACTCCGCCCGCTGAACCGGAACAGTTTCCGTGGGTTCTTTTCCGACAGCTTTCTCCTGGACCGTATCCTTATCCGGGTTCAGATACTTTGCCGCCATCTTGTAGGACCGCTCCATCAGTTCTTCTCGGGTAGCCGCCTTGTTCTTCTCCTTTTCCGCCTCTTCCAGCTTTTTGTTCAGTTCATCTACTTTTCTTTCCAAATCGCTGTTTGCCGTCTCTTTGGGAGTCTCATAGAAGTCATTCAACTGCCCGGAGATTTGCTCGTAGGTATTAACGGACTGTTGCAACCGGTCTCCGTCCTTTTCTTTTTCACCGGTATCGGATGCCCCCTTTCCTTCGTTCATTAATGTCCCGGCAAGCTGCTCCAACGACTTCATCCGGCTTTCTTCCTCCACTTCCGCCTGTTGCTTCTCATAGGCAGCGGTCTTCTTATCCACCAGTTTGGCAGTGGTAGGTTCGGGTACGTTCACATTGAATCCTGAATTTCCGGGGGCTTCCGTCTCGTTTTCCTTGCCGGAGGGGGCAAATATTCAGTACATGACTCCCAGGAAGACCAGCACAAAGGCCGGAATCACAATGAACTTCCTTCTTTTTTCCATCTCTTCCGGTGTGAGCACCTTCTTCTCTTTTTCAGGTTCTTCCTTCAAGGCTCTGCCGTTTTCCGGCTGTACCGCCGTTTCTTCTGCCGCTTCGGGCTTTTCCAAATCTTTATCTTCCATTACTCGTTGGTTTTAGGGTGATACATTATACTGTCTTTATCCGCCCGGTGGAGGGAGTCCACCGGATGGACAAACGGCAACTCCTTTTGTGTGCCGTGAGAGAGAAAACGCCCGAAAGCGCGTGCTACGGTGATACCACATAGAACGGTACTGGTAACCAGCATGCCCACAAGCACTCCCTTACGCTCTTTTTCGGACAGCTCCTCGCAAACGTTCTTCAGTTTTTCGCTGATCTCTGTCTTTATCTTCCTGCTTTTCATTACCTTAATAT
>DXOJ01000823.1 GCA_019412865.1 Bacteroides sp.
AGTTAATTTATTGTTAAACGGAATAAGAGATTAGGATATTAGCATAGAATACGTGAGACCGCTAAACTTATATCCAAGTGCAGGTTCTGGACTACCTCTGTGTTGAATATAAGCAAAAACAGCTCACGCCCTTGACTGTATATCAGCACCTAAGTGCAGCATACAAACCAAAGGGAGAACGTTTTGTTTATTTCCTCAACACAGCTCGAATTGTCCAGATTCGCACTTGAGAAAAAGCACTAAACGCTTCCTTATAATAAAGACGTCCTAAAGGACAGTACAAATATACTACAATTTTTCTTTAATTGTGCTTTTCATATATCAAATCTACATATCCAAGCCGTTTGTTTTTCATTGATATAAGACCTATAAAACTTTGTATATCAATCGATATTCTTGTGTCATATCTATTCTAACGAAGCAGAGAAGTAAGCTATATTGATTACTTCTTCTCAATACCGCTTACTTCTCATACAATCTATTAATAGAAAAGTTGCTCTTGATTAAGTCCAAACTTTCTTTTTATTAACAGTAAAGTTGCTTTTCATCCGTTCCAATCTATAAATGCAACCTTCATTTATAAAAACAAAGGTTCCGTTTTTAAAAACAAAGCTTGCATTTATAAAAATGAAGCTTGCATTTTAAGTTTGTAAATAATAAAAGAGAAGTTTACTATTAGACGAAAGGAAGTTTAGACTTAATCAAAAGAAACTTTATTGTTAATACTCAAGGAGGAGAATAACTATTATTCAGTTGGATATCATCCTAATAAAAAAAGTCTCGTATATCATGTGAAACAGCTCATTCAGCTATCTTTATGATATACGAGACTCCAATGTTATAAACAAGATCCTATTCTACAGGATATTATTTTGCTAATTCGTTAATTACATCCATAATTTTCTGACCGATTTCTTCGGCAGCTTCCATGGTAGACGCTTCGCTATATACGCGGATGATTGGCTCTGTATTACTTTTACGCAAATGTACCCATTTGTCGGCAAAGTCAATCTTCACACCATCGATATCGTTGATTTCTTCATTCTTATAGATTTCCTTTACTTTTGCAAGGATAGCATCTACATCGATCTCCGGAGTCAGGTCGACACGGTTCTTAGCTATGAAGTAAGGAGGATAAGTGGCACGAAGCTCGCTAACTTTCTTTCCTTCATGAGCCAGATGGCTAAGGAATAAAGCAATACCTACCAATGCATCACGGCCATAGTGGCTGGCAGGATAGATCACTCCACCATTTCCTTCACCACCGATAACGGCATTGGTTGCTTTCATCTTCGTTACAACGTTTACTTCGCCTACTGCAGAAGCACTGTATTCCATACCATATTTACGGGTTACGTCACGCAGGGCACGGGTAGAGCTCAAATTGGAAACTGTATTACCCGGAGTATGTTTCAGTACATAGTCAGCCACAGTAACCAGTGTATATTCCTCACCGTACATTACACCATTTTCGCAGATCATTGCCAAACGGTCAACGTCCGGGTCTACAACGAATGCTACATCTGCTTTGCCCCCTTTCATCAGGTTCATGATGTCACCGAGGTTCTTTTCAAGCGGTTCGGGATTGTGTTGGAAATTTCCGGTAGGTTCACAGTAGAGTTTTTCTACATGTTTCACACCCAAACGTTCAAGAAGTTCAGGGAGAATGATACCGCCTACAGAATTCACACAGTCAATCGCTACACGGAAATTGGCTTTCTTAATAGCTTCTACATCTACCAGGTCGAGAGCCAATACACTGTCGATATGTTTCTGATTATAAGTCAGGTCTTTGCGGTAAGATCCCAGATGGTCGACATCGGCATAGTCAAATTCTTCAGCTTCAGCAATACGAAGTACTTCGTTGCCTTCGGCTGCATTCAGAAATTCACCATGTTCATTCAGCAATTTTAGTGCGTTCCACTGTTTCGGGTTATGAGAAGCTGTCAGGATAATACCGCCACAGGCACCTTCCATTGTTACAGCAAGTTCTGTGGTCGGGGTAGAAGCAAGATCAATGTCTACTACATCCCAGCCCATTCCCATCAATGTGCCGACTACTACGTTTTTTACCATTTCACCGGAAATGCGGGCATCACGTCCCACAACAATCTTATTACTCTTTGCCTTGCAGGTTCTACGAATCAAAGTAGCATAAGCCGAGGTAAATTTTACAATGTCAAGCGGGTTTAGTCCTTCTCCCGCTCCTCCGCCGATAGTTCCGCGGATTCCAGAGATAGATTTGATTAGAGTCATAGGTCTTTACTTAAAGATTTGATTTATTTAATGTTAGTGGTCTAGCTTTTTGCTTTCTCAAACTTCCGGATATCATAGAAATAAGGATTGACATATTGTTGTGCAGTTGTATGTCCCATCTTAGAAGGTACAATCAGGCGTACATGTGCATTATTACGCAAATAAGGTAAGGCAATCAGCCATCCAGATGGAATTGCAGTTCCATAACCATTAGCAACTGTCCACAAATAGTCATAATCAAAATCACCAGATAAAACGATTCCATAAACAGTAGATGTGTTTTGCACATAACGGAATGTTAATGGAGACTTATAATATTCAGAGATATCCATCCATTTTTCCAAAGGAACATTGAAACATGTAGTATCTCCTGTCATCATATCCTGTTCTACATAGCGGGTGCAAATGACATTATTGTTAGCAAAAGTATCTACCTCATTAATAACTTCAACTCCATCCTTATCCTCTTTTCCTCCCCGATCTACGATCTGCATATATACGCCATTGGAGAAAGCAACGTATTCGTCATATCCATTCCCCGCTTCTTTAGAAGCTGTAATAGTATCCCGTTCAAACTCTTCCAGTGAAATGACACGGATATCATTATCTTTGATGAACTTATTCACCGCATTTTTCTCGTCTTCCAGCATTTCTGCATAAGTCTTCGAATTGTCGCATGCCTGGAACAGACTTCCGGCGGTTAACAAAGAGAGAAATAAAAATACAAGTTTCTTCATTATCTGTTATTTAGCTATATTCCGCACAAATGTATCTCAAAATCATTAAAAGTTGAAAGGGGGAAGTTGAAAGTTCGTATCTTTTAACCTTTCCATATTCACTTTTAACCTTCCATCTTTAGCTTTTCGCTGTTAGTAAAGGTTTATATTTCTCAAGCGCTTTCTCAAAGACCGCTTTTGCCTCTTCCATCGTTCCGAAAAATTCACCGCCCGAAGCATTCAAGTGGCCTCCTCCATGGAAGAATTCGGCAGCTAACTGATTGCATGGGAAGGTTCCTACTGAACGAAGGGATATTTTAATCATCGGTTTCTCGGTATCTTCCCTCAAGAAGCAAGAGAAACAGACATTTTTAATGGAAAGGGGAATATTAACAAAGCCTTCGCTATCGCCTTTTATATAGTTAAATTTGCTTTGCTCTGCTTTTGTCAGGGTGATTAGAGCCGAATTAGATTCCGAATACACAGTCATGTTCGATAATACATATCCCATCAAACGTAAACGGCTCTCCGAATAGGTGTTGTACACCTTACGATAAATATCATCTTTATCGATTCCTTTAGAAAGGAGTTCGCTAATGATAAAATAAATCTCCCGGTTGTTCGAGTTATAGGTGAACCCACCGGTATCTGTCATCATCCCTGTGTAGATACATTCTGCGCCTTCCTTAGAGATATCACTGAAATATCCCATACGGCAGATGAGACGGAATATCAGTTCGGAAGTAGAAGATATTTTGGGATAGGACATTACTATCTTACAGAAATCTTCGGGATACAAATGATGATCGATCATTATTTTACGTGCCGGAGAAGCGGCCACAGCATCTGCCATATCGTCGATACGCTTCAGTGCATTGAAATCGAGGCAACAGATGACGTCTGCTTCGGCGATCAATTTATCTGCAAAGTCTTTGTAACGGTCATACAACAGGATATCCTTACTGCCCGGCATCCACCGCAGAAAATCGGGAAAAGCATTCGGCACAATTACGTTTACTGTTTTCTCTTGTGAATCTAAAAAATGATATAATCCCAATGAAGAACCGATAGCATCGCCGTCAGGAGAAACATGAGATACAATTACTATTTTGTCGGCCCGTTCAAACCATTTGGTAAAATGGTCTATTTTGGCTTGTTCAATTACTTTCGTCAACATACTCTTATACTTTATCAAGGTGCAAATGTACGATAAATCTTTGTACTTAGAGCAAAAAGCGGACAGAACCTTCGTCGGATAGCGAGATAAACCGCAGACCGGATTGCTTGCATTCGCTTTCAAGGAGGTGTCTGCGGTATTCCGAGAGAGATGCGTCCAATATGACGTAAGAGATAGAAAAGATTTGGGTGAGCTCTTCCAGATGTCCGTCATACCCTTTGCATAAGTAAAGATACTGAATATATAACGGAGAAACAGTGGTTTTGTTCCGCCAATGGTTATCATTTATTACACAAATATGACAGCCATGATAGGATATAATCTGCTGCTGACGGTTAAGTTCCATATACCGGCAATCGCCAGTTATTTCTTTGGGAGGCAGAAGGTGATGATGCTTCCAATAGTTAGCAGTCATGCGTTTCAGACGTTTTTCATTGGGGATAGTATCTACATAGTTTATCCAGGAACGTCCATCGCTCTCAATGCAATGTACTGCAGGGCAACCGCGCACGTTATAAAAGACCAGACTTGTCCGGGGACGATCTAGCCAATAGATTGTTGCATGATAAGTCCCTAGTAATAAGATAGAAAAAAGACAAATCAATAAATTCCGGTATCGACGGTTCAGGAAATAATAGGTTAACAAAGAGCCAACGATATAGATACCCAATATTTCTGACTGATAAAGCCAGATTCCATCTATAGAAGCGTAAGGAAGCTGTTCCACCCATCGGACGAAGAAATTAAGTCCTTCCAATAGTTTCTTAACACCTTCGGCCACTACGATCTGAAGCCACGAAAGAGGAGTCAGAAGAAGCATAATGACAGCAGCATACAGGATAATCGTAATAAAAGGGATAACAACCAAGTTCGTCAATAGAAAATGTACAGAGAACCGGGAGAAATAAAACATGACAAGCGGAGCCGTTCCTATTTGTGCAGCAACAGACACACTTATCAGTCCCCAAATATATTTTCCTATTCTACCTTTCACCGTAATCAGTTGATAGATTGGCTTTTGAATTAATAGGATGGAAGCAACAGCAAGGAAAGAGAGCTGGAAACCAACATCAAACAACCATGCCGGATTGCAGAATAACATCAACCATGCAGCTGCCGCCAATGTATTTAAAGATAGCGGTTGGCGACCAACCATATCTGCCATTGCTAAAATCGAAAACATACTGACCGAGCGTACTACCGAAGGAGAAAGTCCTGTGAAAAAGGCAAAAGCCCATAATAGGATAAGAAGAAGAACAGAACGTATAACTCTACCTATATTTCCTCTTCGGGCAATAGGTTTCAGTATGAAAAAGAGCAATGTATATAAAAGCCCGATATGCAAACCGGATAGAGCTAGAATATGACTTGCACCGGCCACCGAATAACTCTCACGAACCGAATCACTTAATTCCGTTTTGTCTCCTATGGTCAGTGCTGAAAGTACAGCCAGTTCATCGCCGGAAAACCCTAGTTTCTGATAAAGTGAAATCATCTTTCTTCGGCAAGAGCTGGCTATACTTTTGAGATCAAGGTTATTCATTCCGTCCTGTTTTGTCCATTTCCCGGATGCAACATATCCTGTTCCACTGATTCCTTTCCGCATCAGGAAGCGGGCATAATCAAATTCATCAAAGTTGCGATTGTTGAAAGGGGGAGAAATACGGGCAGAAATCAGCAGTTCATCTCCACTATTCAACCGGGTGACGGCCGAATCTTGCTGTAGATAAAGGATTGCAGCACGTTCTATCGGATATGTGCCGGTAGTATCACGCCGTTCCTTTAATAATGTCTGACAGAGGTAAGTATGTTCTTTCGCTTGAGGTGCATCCGTTATTAAAACCCGATACACTGTTTCTTCTTCCGGAAAAGAGTAGACAGCGTGTTGTAATTGCCAAGTTATTCCAAGCCATCCTCCTATAAAACAAAGGATAGAGACTGCTAATCCAAAACACCATCGCAAAGAATGGCGTTTCAGGAAATAAAGAACAAACAATAAAGCAATACAAAGGCCAAGGGTTAGAATACTCCAAAAAGGTTCTCGTGAACGGTCAAAAAAATGATCTCCACAAAAAACGCCTGTTATCCAAGGGATAATCAGGCGTATATAGGGATATCGATGGATGTAAAAAGTACTCAACAGAAGAGTTACAGTTCGTGCAACTGACGAATCATCGCTTCCGGATCCGGTGCCGCAAAGACAGCATTACCAGCCACTAACACATCGGCTCCCGCCTCAACCAAACGGGCACCTGTTTCCAGATTCACCCCACCGTCTACTTCAATCAGCGCTTTCGAACCTGTCCGTTCAATCAGGGCACGCAGTTCACGAACTTTTTCTACTGAATGTTCGATAAACTTCTGTCCGCCAAATCCCGGATTCACGCTCATGATAAGCACCATATATACATCCCGGATAATATCTTGTAAAAGAGCTACAGGAGTGGCCGGATTGATAGTTACAGCAGGCTGCATCCCGGCTTCTCTGATTTGTTGAATCACCCGATGCAGATGCGGGCAAGCTTCATAATGCACATTCATCGTATGGGCGCCCAACGCTTTTACCTCCGGAATAAACTTTTCCGGATTCACAATCATCAAATGCACATCCAGCGGTTTCCGGCTTAACTTCGCCACATATTTCAGTACCGGAAAGCCAAATGAAATGTTCGGAACAAATACTCCGTCCATAATATCAATATGTACCCACTCCGCTTCACTGCGGTTTACCATTTCAATATCCTTTGCCAAATATCCAAAATCGGCAGAAAGAATGGAAGGAGCGATAATCGGTTTCATAATTCTTTTATTTTAGGTTCTAGCCGTCTCTTATTCGGGACGTTTTATTCTATTTATAATCTAATGGCTTACTCGTTTTAATCTGCTCATCCGATTAATTACTTCATCAGACAACCATCTTCCAGGTGATATCCACGAAGCAATTCATCTATTTTCAGACGTTTTTTACCGGGAAGCTGTAAAGAAAGGATAGATACAAATCCATCCGGTACAGCTACTTTCATGAATTTCTTTCCATCGGTCACGATTGTTCCTGTAGCTAATTGATGTGATTCATAAATCTTCTCGCTTTCAAATATCTTCACGACCACTGCTGCTCCTTCTTCAGAAGTAACCAGTTCACTCCAGGCAGCAGGATAAGGTGATAATCCACGGATAAAATCGTATATCTTCTTCACCGGCTGATTCCAGTCAATCCGGCAGGTTTCTTTAAAGATCTTCGGAGCAGGACGAAGTTCACCGACAACTGCCATTTCTTCTTGAGGAATCGGTTTTACCGTTCCATTCAATATAGCGTCTACCGTTTCAAGAACCAGTTTTCCTCCCAGCACCATCAACTTATCATGTACCACTTCCACATTATCCGTATCTGCAATAGGCACACGCACTTGCTGAATGACTTCTCCGGTGTCTATCTCGTGTTTCAAAAAGAAAGTAGTAATTCCGGTTTCCGTATCACCATTGATTACTGCCCAATTAATGGGGGCAGCTCCACGGTATTGAGGAAGCAAAGAAGCATGAAGATTGAACGTACCCAGTCGTGGCATATTCCATACCACTTCCGGCAACATACGAAAAGCAACTACAATCTGCAAGTCCGCCTTCCATTCACGCAATGCTTCTACAAAAGCCTCATCTTTCAACCTTTCCGGTTGAAGTAACGGCAAATTTTGTTCAAGCGCATATTGCTTTACAGGAGAATACTGAATCTTATGTCCGCGTCCGGCAGGCTTATCGGGCATTGTAATCACACCCACTACATTATAACCGCCTTCTACTAATTGACGCAGGGCCTCTACCGCAAAATCGGGAGTCCCCATATATACTATTCTTAAATCTTCTTTTTTCATAATCGTCTTATAATCTGCATAGAAACCTGTTATCTGCATAAGCCCGGCTCCGGCATCTTGCCGATTGTCAGTTAGTCTTCAGAGAAATGTACCAATACTTGCCGGTATGAATTAAATATCTTCGATTTAGAAACAAATCCCTGATATCGCCCTTCTTCATCCACTACCGGAAGATTCCAGGCTTTCGTATCATCAAACGTCTGCATCACCTGTTCCATTCCATCCGTATCGAATATCTTGGCAGGGGCAGATGTCATTAATTTATTAACAGTGAAACGGTGATAAAGTTCTTGCCGGAACATGATGTTACGAATGTCGTCGAGAAGTACAATTCCCAACAATTCACCCGTTTTCTTATCTGTCACCGGGAACACATTTCGATGAGAAGCAGCTATTGCTTTCACTAATTCGCCCAAATCCATTTCCGGATGTACGACAACGAAATCTTTCTCCACTACATTTTCCATTTTCATCAACGTCAACACGGCTTTATCCTTATGGTGTGTAAGCAGCTGTCCCTTCTTGGCTAAACGCATCGAATAGATACTATGAGGTTCGAAAGCTATAATGGTAAGATATGAACTTACGGATACAATCATCAACGGAAGGAATAAATCATATCCCCCTGTCAATTCGGCGATCAGGAACACCCCTGTCAACGGAGCATGCATAACGCCACTCATCACTCCCGCCATCCCCATCAATGCAAAATTCTTTTCCGGCAAATAAGCGGAGAAAGCAAAGTCATTGCTAAAATGAGAAAAGACAAATCCGGCGATACATCCCAGATAAAGCGAAGGTGCAAAGATACCACCACAACCACCGCCACCATTCGTTGCACTGGAAGCAAAGACCTTCAGCAGAATAATCAGCATCAGATAAACCAGCAGCAAATTGCCATAGCCATAAAACATAGAATTGTTCATGACCGTATCCCACTCTGCCGCAGAGGTTCCATTCAGCAAAAGATTAATGGTATCATATCCTTCACCATAAAGAGGCGGGAAAAGAAAGATCAATATACTCAACATCACACCACCGAAAGCCAGTTTCTTATAAGGGTTGTTGAGTTTACCAAAGACACCTTCCACCGAATTCATGGCACGCGTAAAGTACAATGAAATCAGTCCGCAAAAAATTCCCAGTAAGATAACAAAAGGAATACGTTCCAGTTCGAATGCCTGATCCAGATGAAACTTAAACATAGCCTCCGTACCGGTGATT
The DNA here is from genome assembly GCA_019412865.1 of Bacteroides sp. GTDB lineage: Bacteria > Bacteroidota > Bacteroidia > Bacteroidales > Bacteroidaceae > Bacteroides. The sequence goes on from DXOJ01000823.1 coordinate 9,243, forward strand.
ATATATGAAACGGTTGCCGCTGTCACGGCAGAAATCAACAGGGGAAGTAAAGAGGACATGGTCAGGTCGATCATCAAGACTTCCAATGTAAATACCAATCCCGCAATCGGAGCTTTAAAAATGCCAGCAATCGCACCTGCCGCGCCACAGCCGACGAGCAACATCAGCGTGCGGTGCTCCATCTTGAATACACTCCCTAAATTGGAACCGATTGCCGAACCTGTCAGTACAATCGGCGCCTCTGCTCCGACCGACCCACCAAAACCGATGGTGATGGCACTGGCAATGGTAGAAGACCAGATATTATGTCGCTTGATACGTCCCTGTCTACGGGAAATAGCATATAGAATTTTGGTGACTCCATGGCTGATGTCATCCTTTACAATATTACGAACAAACCAACCTACAAGAAAAATCCCGACTACCGGATATACCAAATACAGGTAGTTAGCTTCCGTTGCATTAAAATTATCAGTTAGGAAATTCTGTATCTGATGGATAAAGAATTTCAATATTAATGCAGGAAACTTAATATCAGGATAAATTGCTTCTCCTTTATATTAGCTTCCCGCCATTTGATGCAACGCTGTAATAAACTAAGTTTTTCTCCCTTCATTTATTCGCGAATTATCTTTATCACTCCACCTTTTTCCAACTTAATAATACTTGAGGGTCTCGGCCGGCCCATATCGTCCTGGCGAAAGCCAACGATATAATCTACCGCCGATTTGATTTCATCACTGATTTCACTAAAATTAGCCGCACCCGGCTGCCCGCTGACATTAGCCGAAGTAGAAACGATTGCTTTACGGAACTGCTGACAGAGTCGTCTGGAAAAATCTTCATTCGTCACCCGAATTCCTACACTGCCATCCTCGGCCAGCAAATTCGATGCTAAGTTACGTGCTCCGTAATAAATAATCGTCAACGGCTTGTCGGCAACTTCAATCAAATCCCATGCAACATCTGGCACATCCTGTACATAAAAATCTACTTTAACCGGAGAGTCTACCAAGACCAGCATAGCCTTGCTGTCAGCGCGTTTCTTAATCTCATACACGCGGCGTACAGCCTCTTCATTAGTCGCATCACAGCCTATACCCCATACGGTATCGGTGGGATAAAGGATCACTCCTCCTTCATTCATCACCTGACAGGCTTTTTTAATATCTTCTATCATTTCTTGATTAATTTCCGTTAAGAACAAGACGCAAAAATAACACTTTTATTCCATTTAGTGAAATCTATCCCGACGTTTTTAAGTCCCTCAAAAATATAGATTGACACAACAAACCATACAAAAAAGAAAGAACGATGTAAATTAAGAGATAACCTACATCGTTCTATAAAAAACAGATCATTCAAAAAATCAACCCCTAACGCTATCTGTTCTTCCAACTATTGTCCAGATTCGGGTTCAAAATCACATCTTCATAGGGATAAGGAACATACATCTTACTGTCATCCCAAGTTCCGGTGACTGCTACTGCTTCTTTCCTGAAAACTCCGGGCGCCACTTCAATAGGCTCATTTTTCTTACGGAATTCAAAATGATCCTTATACCGGTACATTCTGAACATATCCCTGGCTCTGCTCGCAATACCACCCCAATAATAACCGGCCATTTCCCAACCATGTTCATTGTAGGCTGCTTCCGCCAGTTCATCAGGAGACATATCCGTCGTATATCTATTTGTTTTTTCACGGTCTGCCCTATTGCGCACTTCGTTCAACACTTTAACCGCCTGTTCATTGATTTCTCCCGCACGGCCTGTTGCTTCGGCATACCAGCAATATACTTGCGAAAGACGTAATAACTGGAATGTTTTCTCCCCCGATGCATTGACTACGGCAGGATTTGTATAATCAAATTCAGTTCCGCGTACAGCACCTTCCACGGTCTTCATAAAGACAGGTGCCACTACCTCGCGGGAAGCAGGATCGGTATCATACCACCAATCATATAGTTTCCCGTCGCTAAACATGATTTTCGGGAAATACGTAGCATCTTTACGAGGGCCTTCGGGGAAGTTCATCCAGAAATTAATTTCTCCATTCGTATCTCCCCAACCGGCCTGTTTCATATCTTGCAGGAAATCAGTCAAGGGAGCGGATTGTCCTGCTGCATCCCTATTATAATAGATACCCAACAGAAGTTCCGTATTCTTATTATTGTATTCCCATGAATATACCTGGCTATATTCCGGCAGCAGTTTATAATAGTAGCTACCACCATCTGCACCGTCTATCACTTCTTTGGCTTTGGCGGCAGCCAGCTTGTAATATTCTACTCCTTTATTAAGCGGCCATCCTGCCATACACATATAAACATAAGCCATCGTTGCTTTTACGGCTCCCTCACTTACAGCAATGTTCATTCCATTTCTGCCATACGGTTCCTTCGTGTACAGTGCGGGGCAATCGGTTTCTGCTATTTTCAGGTCAGACAGAATCAATTCGTACACTTCTTCTTCCGTCTTCAACGGAGCATTATAATCTATTTCTTCTTTCAGCATGATGGGAACCCGTCCCCAAGTAGTCACCAGATAAAAATAAGAGTAGGCCCTCCAATAATGTGCTTGTGCAATAGCCACTTTTATATCGTCTTTTGATACCTCCGGCGTACGCTCCGCATTATTTATGATAAAATTGGCAGCCTTGATAACTTTGAAACGCTGCTCCCACATACTGGACAACCACGAGTTATTGTCTTTCACATCAAACTGATCGTGTTCACGAAGAGGTTGTTTATTACTGGAAGGATGAGTGGAGATATCATCTCCCACCAGGAAGTTCGTTCCACAAAGATTATTACTAGCCTGTGAACTTGCGATCACGGAATAGAGAGCCGTCAGCGAAGCGTCCAGGTCTTCTTTATTACTGAAATAGGTATCCGAAGGTAACTGTCCTTTCGGATCTTCTTCCAGAAAATCACTACACGAAGTCCAACACAAAGCTGCCAGAAGCACAGGCAAGGCTTTCATTATAAAGGTATATGCTGTTTTCATACGGTTATTGTCTTAATACACGGTTTTAAAATCTGAATTTGGCTCCAAAGGTGATTGTCCGAGGAATCGGATAAGCACCGTAATCCAGTCCGTCGTAACTAGTGTACACTTCAGGATCCATTCCTTTGTAGCGGGTGATTGTAAAGAGATCCTGTGCGCTGACGGACAGTTGTACACTTGCAAACTTCAGTACACGGCGAGGAATGCGGTACGAAAGGCTGATATTCTTCAACTTGATAAAAGAAGCATCTTCAAGCCAGAAATCCGAATTAGCATAACTCTTGTTGTCGGTATTGGTAAGGCTCGGATAAAGAGCGTCCGCTTTGTTGGCAACATGATCCCATCCTTTGAAGTAGGCATCACGCAAGGTTACGAAACGAGAGACACCAGTCATGGATGCCGCCATAAAACGGCTGATATTCAACCGGTCATATCCGGTGGCAGCATTGAAAAACACATTCAGCGTCCAGTTTTTCCAAGTAACAGTGTTGTTCCAACCTACTGTCCATTTGGGACTTGCCTGTCCTTTCACAACCAGATCATCGGAAGTCGGATTCGTTGTCAGACTACCATCTGCTTTCTGATAAAGATTGGCGCCTTTATCATCGAATCCTTTCCATTGATAGACATAGAAAGATCCCATAGGATAACCGGGCTTCATAATCTGCATAGGACCTCCCAAATCGCTATAGTTAGCAGTGAGTACAAAGTCATCTCCTGCGAGGTCTGCTACTTCATTCTTCACATAAGAAGCATTCAGGCTGGTTTCCCACGTCACAGCCCCCTTTACAGGGAAAGTGGTAAGGGATAATTCGACTCCGGTATTGTTCAGTTTTCCTTGATTCACCCAATAAGTACCACCTCCGTTATATTTAGGCACCTGTTTCTGAAAGAGCAGGTCTTTCGTTTGTTTCTTGAACCAGTCCACTGTAATATTAAAGCCTCCGATACTCATATCCAATCCCAAATCATATTGGTAAGTCTTTTCCCAGGTAATGCCGGGTGTAGCAAACTGATATCCCCAATATCCCGTAGAGGAAGTGGAAGTTCCCCAGCCGTAAGATGCCCCCGACAACATACCCAATGTACTGTAAGCAGCAATATCCTGATTTCCGGTGACACCAAAGCTGGCACGCAGTTTCAACTGATCGAGCACGTGCTGGTTGCTCATGAAAGATTCTTGTGCAATATCCCAAGCCACAGCTGCGGAAGGGAAATATCCCCATTTGTTGTCTCCCTGAAATTTAGAAGAACCGTCAGCTCTTAATGCAGCGGTAATAAAATATCGTTTCTTATAATCGTAATTAGCACGCACGATACCGGAAGCCAAAGAAAATTCCGTGTATGAATTGCTCGCATCTCTGATAGCAGCATTACCAAGATTCCAGTACCCAACACTTTCATTGTTCAGATTGGAACCGGTTCCCTTTAGTTGTGAGTCCCACGAACGACTTATTTCCCATACGCCCATGGCAGTGAAGCTATGATCTCCGAATTGCTTTTGCCAGGTCAGATTGTTAGTATTCTGCCAATAGTTATGCAATGCGTTGGTATTGCTTGCGCTATTGATAGCACCCGGTGAATCCAGTTTCGACCGGAAAGAATAAGAAGGACTATTATCGTAGTCATAACCTCCCTGAACGGAAAGCGTCAGTCCTTTCATGATCTTGAACAGCAATGTCAGATTAGCGTTTAAATTATAGCTATAGCTATCGCTATTGTTCACTATCATTTCACCGTAAGGGCTGGAACCGATCATATTATACGGGTCTGTATTGTACACGCCGGTTTCGGGATCTTTCAGCTCCATGGTAGGCGAAAAGTTAGTGACATGCAACCAGTTCGCCCCACCTTCATTGTGTTTGTGAAGACTGGATGCGTTTAATTTTGCAGAGATTGTCAACCAGGGTTTCACTTCCGAGTCGATGTTTGCCCGAATTCCATAGCGTTTATAATCGGACATGATGGTGATGGCTTCCTGATCGAGCACATTTCCCGAAATAAGGTATTTCACTTTTTCATTTCCTCCGGATATGGCGAGCCGATAATCCTGGGTGATACCTGTACGAGTCAGAAGATCAGTCCAGTTAATTCCTTTCGTTCCATTTTTATAAGCCTCAAGATCTTCGGCAGAGATAGTAGACGATCCGCGAATGTCATTCAGTGCAGTTGCATATTCGTAAGCGTTCAGCAGGTCATACTGTTTTCTGACAGTCGAAAGCCCTACCGATGCATCGAACGTTACCTGTGCTTTTCCCTCACTACCCTGTTTGGTGGTTATCAGGATAACGCCATTCGAACCACGGGAACCGTAAATGGCAGTGGAGGAAGCGTCTTTCAGTATTTCCATCGACTGGATATCAGAAGGGTTAATACCGTCCAAGCCACTGGAAGAGATGATACCGTCAATCACATATAAAGGATCACTGCTTTTATTAATAGAGGTAGTTCCACGAACGCGCACCTTCATACTTGCTCCGGGCATACCACTCGTAGCAGTGACTTCTACACCGGGAGTACGACCCTGGAGTATATTTTCAACCCGTTGTACAGGTTGATTTTTGTATTGTCTGTTGGATACACCGGACACAGCACCCGTAAGGTCACTCTTTTTGACGGTTCCGTATCCTACCACTACCACTTCATCTAATAACTGATTGTCTTCTTTCAACACAACACGAAGAAGAGATCTCTTTCTGACTTTCACTTCCTGCGTATGATAACCGATGTAAGAGATCACTAAAATCGCTCCTTCCGGAGCTTCGAGAGTAAACCTACCATCCATATCACTGGTAGTTCCGGTATCTTCACCTTTGATAATGACGGAAGCACCAATGATTGTCTCTCCCTGTTCGTCGTTAATCACTCCTTTGATTGTCTTTCCAGCATCCCCGTCGGTAGTAGTATCGCTGTTTGTCGTAACTTCATTGTTATTTTCCGGGGCTTCCTGTGTTTCTGTCTTCTGTTTTTCAAGAGGAGGAGCAACCTGCGCGAATAATCCGAAAGGCAGAAACAGCATTAAAAGAATGCATAATAGCCATTTGTTTTTCATTATTACTTCCATTATTGTTCTAAAATTAGAATAGTTATTAGGATAGATTACCATCAATATTAGGCAATTTATGTGCCAAAAGCATAACAAAAGACTGATACAACGAGACTTTCCAAGTTTAACAAAAAAGATTATATCACTCATTTTCAAATACATAAACAATTTGAAATAAAGAAAAAAGCATTAATAGCCAGATTAAGTTTCAAGCACGATCCTGTGCAAAAATTCCACAGAAAGGTGGACATATTCCACAAGATAATAAGTTAAGAATAATCCGTATTTAAAAGTTTCTTTCCATCCTTCTGATTGTTTCCACATATCAGAAGTCAGAATAAACGTTCCAAAACTCCAGTTTAAACGATTATTAACTAATTTCTCCCCCGTCTCCGAGAACAGAATCAGCAGAAATATCTATCTTTGTCCCAATTTCAAGCAAGAAAGCAAAAGTGCTATTTTTGTGTCGAATTTAAAACGTTTAAGAGAAAACAATGGAAGAAATCGTATTTCATCACACATTACCTATCCAATTGCGATTCAATGATGTAGACAAATTTGGTCACGTCAACAACACGGTTTACTTCTCCTTTTACGACTTGGGAAAGACTGAATACTTCGGTTCAGTATGCCCGGGAGTAGATTGGGAAAAGATTGGCATTGTCGTTGTTCATATTGAAGCGAATTTCGTTAAGCAAATTTTCGCATCGGACCACATCGCTGTACAAACCGCCGTCTCTAAGATAGGTACCAAAAGCTTTCATCTGGTTCAACAAGTCATTGACACGAAAACCAATGAGGTGAAATGTGTTTGCAAGTCCATCATGGTTACCTTCGATCTTGAAAGACATGAGTCCATGCCACTGACCAAGGAATGGATAGAAGCGATCTGCAAGTATGAAGGACGGGATTTGCAAAAAGCATAGATTGATTTTTCTCCCCACCGATGAAGACACCCTCCGGCACCAATGAAGGCATCGAGCGGTACCGGGGAACAAATCTCCCACGAATGAGAAACAAAACAAGCAAAACCAATTCCCCAGAAAAAGTTTTATCCTGATTCATGTCCGCTATATAACAGAAATTGCCTATTTTTGCACCTTATTATTAAGGCATAAAATATCTAGTACAGAAAATGATAGCTGACAAAAGTATAAATTTAGATACCCTTCATAAAGTATTGTTTGATAATGAGAAGCTGGAACTCTCTGAAGAATGTATTCGAAAAGTAGAGGAAAGCTTCGATTTTCTGCAATCCTTTTCCAGCGATAAGATTATTTATGGTATCAATACGGGGTTCGGCCCAATGGCACAATACAGAATAGAAGATCAGTCATTGATCGACCTTCAGTATAATATCATCCGAAGCCATTCCACCGGTGCCGGCAAACCGCTTCCCGAACTTTATGTAAAAGCAGCTATGATTGCCCGTTTGTACACTTTTCTACAAGGGAAGTCAGGAGTACATCTGGAACTGGTTTCTCTCCTCTGTGAATTTATCAACCGCGGAATTTATCCGTTCATACCCGAACACGGAAGTGTAGGTGCCAGCGGCGATCTCGTACAACTGGCCCATATCGCCCTGACGTTAATAGGGGAAGGGGAAGTTTTTTATCAGGGTAAATTGTGTAACGCAGCTACGGTACTTCAGGAAAACGGCCTGAAACCTTTTTCCATGCGTATTCGTGAAGGTTTATCCGTTACAAACGGTACTTCTGTAATGACAGGCATCGGTATTGTCAATCTGATTTATGCAAAAAAACTACTCCGTTGGTCGGTGGCTGCCTCTGTAATGATGAATGAGATTGCCGCCTCTTATGATGATTTTATGGCACAGGCATTAAACGAGGCCAAGCATCATAAAGGTCAACAAGAGATAGCTGCTATGATGAGAGAATGGGTGGCAGGCAGTAAATGCGTACTTCAAAGAGAGAACGAGCTATACAACCAGGTGCATAAAGAGAAAATCTTCGAACACAAAGTACAGCCCTATTATTCCTTGCGATGTGTTCCGCAAATACTCGGTCCTATTTACGATGAACTGGAGAATGCGGAAGAAGTATTAATAAACGAAATAAATTCCGCCTGTGACAATCCGATTGTCGATCCGGATACACAAAATATTTATCATGGCGGCAACTTCCACGGAGATTACATTTCTTTCGAAATGGACAAGTTGAAAATTGCCGTGACCAAGCTGACTATGCTTTGCGAAAGACAGATTAACTATCTGTTCCACGACCGTATCAATGGCATCCTGCCTCCGTTTGTAAATTTGGGAGTGCTTGGATTGAACTATGGTTTACAGGCTTCGCAATTCACTGCAACCTCCACCACAGCGGAGTGTCAGACATTATCAAATCCGATGTATGTACACAGTATCCCCAACAACAATGATAATCAGGATATTGTCAGCATGGGAACCAACTCGGCTCTATTAGCAAAAACAGTCATTGAGAATTCTTATCAGGTGATGGCTATCCAGTTCATGGGAATGGCACAAGCTATCGACTACCTGAAAATACAGGATCGCCTAAGTTCCAAAAGCAGGCAGGTTTATGAAGAAATACGCAGTTTCTTCCCTGTATTTACCAATGACACACCTAAATATAAAGAGATAGAAATGATGATAGACTATCTCAAAAAAGAAGATAAATAAAATGAAATATGCATTAGTAACCGGAGGAAGCCGAGGTATCGGCCGTGCTGTCAGTTGTAAACTGGCGGAAATGGGCTACTTTATACTGATAAATTATCAGAATAATGACGCAGAAGCGGAGAAAACGTTGCAGTTAGTACAGGAAAAAGGAAGTAATGGCGAGTTGATGAAGTTCGATGTGACCGACCCTGCCGCTATCACCCTTGCTTTGGGCAACTGGGCTTCCCAACACCCTGACGAATATATCGAGGTACTGATAAACAATGCAGGTATCCGCAAAGACAACCTGATGCTCTGGATGACAGGAGAAGAATGGAGCAAAGTGCTCGATATCAGCCTGAACGGATTCTTCAACGTGACACAGCCTTTATTGAAGAATATGCTGGTCAAACGTTATGGACGTATCGTAAATATCGTGTCATTGTCGGGCATTCAGGGAATGCCCGGCCAAACCAATTACTCCGCAGCCAAAGGTGGCGTAATAGCCGCTACCAAAGCACTGGCACAGGAAGTTGCCAAGAAGAAAGTAACAGTCAATGCAGTAGCTCCGGGATTCATCCGTACGGATATGACGGAAGGAATTGATGAGAACGAATGGAAGAAACATATTCCCGCGGGACGTTTCGGCACTCCGGAAGAGGTTGCCGACCTGGTCGGTTTCCTGGCATCCCCAGCTTCATCCTACATCACAGGAGAAGTGATTTCCATCAACGGAGGACTATATACTTAAAATAAAAGCATAGAATAGACAAAATAATGAAAAGAGTTGTTATCACGGGAATGGGGATTTACTCTTGCATCGGCAAGAATCTGGATGAAGTAAAAGACTCACTATATCATGGGAAATCGGGAATTGGCATAGACCCGGTACGGAAAGAATTGGGCTATTTTTCTGCATTAACGGGGATATTGGAACGTCCCGACTTGAAGAAGTTGTTGGACCGCCGTAAACGTCTCTGTCTACCGGAGCAGGGAGAATATGCTTATCTCGCTACATTAGAAGCTTTCCGTAATGCCGGTATTAATGAGGATTTTCTCGAAGCCAATGAAGTGGGTATCTTGTATGGCAATGATAGTAGTGCCGCTCCTGTTATTAATGCAGTGGACATCATTCGTGAAAAGAAAAACACAGCACTGGTGGGTTCCGGTTCTATTTTCCAGTCGATGAATTCCACTGTGACAATGAACCTGTCGGTTATTTTCAAACTAAGAGGGGTCAACTTCACCATTGCCGGAGCCTGTGCAAGCGGTTCTCACGCTATTGGCATGGGTTACCTGCTTATAAAATCGGGATTGCAGGATTGTATTCTTTGCGGTGGCGCACAAGAAGTCAATCCTTATGCAGTAGGAAGTTTCGACGGACTAAGCGCATTTTCCACCCAGGAAGCAGTCCCCGAGAAAGCCTCGAAACCTTTTGATAAACGACGTGACGGACTGATTCCAAGTGGAGGAGCCGCCAGTCTGGTATTAGAGAGTTATGAATCGGCTGTAAAAAGGGGAGCTCCCATTCTGGCCGAAGTCATCGGTTACGGTTTTTCATCCAATGGAGATCACATCTCCGTGCCTAATGTGGACGGCCCGAAACGTTCTCTTCAAATGGCTATCAAAGATGCAGGGATTGCACTCGAACAGATCAGTTATATCAATGCACACGCCACCTCAACTCCGGTAGGTGACTTGAACGAGGCGAAAGCCATTGCAGAAATATTTGAAGGGCATCACCCGTATGTGACTTCCACAAAGTCTATGACAGGACATGAAATGTGGATGGCCGGTGCCAGTGAAGTGATTTATTCCACCCTCATGATGAACAACGGTTTCATCGCTCCCAACCTCAATTTCGAGGAACCGGACGAGGCCTCTGCACAATTAAATATACCTACCCAACGGGTAAACCTGGAATTTAAAACGTTCCTTTCCAACTCATTCGGATTCGGAGGAACCAATTCCACGCTAATCATACGCAAAATCAATCCATAATTTACTAAAGAAAACAGATATATGACAAACGAAGAAATCATCGAGAAAATAAGAACCACTCTGGCAGAAGAGTTTGAAGTAGACATCGACGTTATCCAGCCGGATGCGCCGTTAATGGAAACTCTTGAACTGGACAGCCTGGACTTGGTCGATATGGTGGTACTGGTAGAAAAGAACTTCGGTTTCAACGTAACCGGACAAGATTTTGCGGGTATCAAAACCTTCCAGGACTTCTACGATCTCGTTATCACCCGTATGCAGGAAGCCAAGTAAATATGTCGACGTGGAAAGGCAAAACCCGGGGAGGAACATTCGGATACTTATTCTTTATTTACCTGATTAAGTATCTAGGCATTACTGCCGCTTATATATTTCTAAGTCTGGTAGTATTGTACTTCATACCGTTTGCTCCGAAAGCCACCAAAAGCACCTGGTTTTATGCCCGCCACATTCTGAAATACAACCGAGTACGCTCTTTGGGTATGTTGCTACGCAACTATTACCGGTTAGGGCAAATCCTGATTGACAAAGTAGCCATTGGCAACGGAAAAGTCGATCAATACCGGTTCGAGTTCGAACGGTATCCGGAGTTCCTGCAATTGCTGAACAGCGAACAGGGAGTGATTATGATTGGCGCCCATGTGGGAAACTGGGAAATAGGCGTTCCTTTCTTCGACGATTACGGAAAGAAAATCAATATCGTGATGTATGATGCCGAACATCGTAGAATCAAAGAGATATTGGAGAAAAATGGTCAGGACAAGGATTTTAAGATTATCCCCGTCAACGAAGATAACCTGACACACGTTTTCCGTATTACCGAGGCGTTAAACAAGAAAGAATATGTATGCTTCCAGGGCGACCGTTATCTGAATAAAGAGAAACTGCTGACAGGAACACTCCTGGGACAGAAAGCTCCTTTCCCTGCCGGTCCTTTCCTGCTTGGTTCGCGAATGAAAGTTCCAGTAGTATTCTACTTTGCCATGAGAGAGCCGGGCAGAACCTACCGTTTTCATTTTATAAGGACGGAACCAGTCATACGAACCAAAGAAAAAAAAGCAGAGACAGCTCTGCTCGAACAATATACGGCCGCTTTGGACCAGATACTGAAACGCTATCCGGAACAATGGTTTAACTATTACTCATTCTGGGAAACCACAAGTGACGGTTCGCTCTCAAAGGATTGAAATAGAAAGATATAACAAAATAAAGATGCAACAGAATCAATATGATAAGGAACCGTTGACCGCGGTAGAGGCACAACGCCTGGCACAAGAAATAGCTTTCGGGCCCGTCGTGTTTCAGGTATCACGCCTTATGCTCAAATTCGGTATTTTTCAGTTACTGGCCGACGAACGCGCTGGCATGACACAAGAAGAAATCAGCAAGGCTTGTGGGTTGTCTTCTTATGCGACACAAGTTTTGTTGGAAGCCTCATTAACCATCGGTACCGTATTGCAGCACGAAAACCGTTACCGCCTTGCCAAAGCCGGATGGTTCCTGCTCAACGACAAGATGGTACGTGTCAATATGGATTTCAACCACGATGTCAACTATCTGGGAATGTTCCATCTTGAAGAGGCTCTCACCAACGGACGTCCCGAAGGGCTGAAAGTATTCGGCGAATGGAGTACCATCTATGAAGGGCTGTCAAGTCTGCCCTCACAGGTACAAAAGAGCTGGTTCGGTTTCGATCATTATTACTCGGATTGCTCGTTTGACGAAGCTTTGGCGATTGTTTTCGCCCGTCATCCCAAGACTTTACTGGATGTGGGAGGTAATACCGGTCGATGGGCAACCAAGTGCGTAAGCTATGACGACGCGGTGGAAGTAACTATAATGGATCTTCCGCAACAATTGGAGATGATGCGTCAACAAACTAAAGAACTGCCCGGAGCAATGCGTATCCACGGGTATGGCGCCAATCTGCTCGATCCCGAAGTTCCTTTCCCGACAGGGTTCGATGCTATCTGGATGAGCCAGTTCCTTGACTGTTTCTCGGAAGAAGAAGTAACCAGCATACTGACCCGTGCAGCCCGCTCTATGAGCCGGGAGAGCCGCCTCTATATCATGGAAACTTTCTGGAACCGGCAAAAGTTTGACACAGCCGCTTATTGCCTGACACAAATCAGTCTTTATTTCACAGCCATGGCAAATGGTAACAGCAAAATGTATCATTCGGATGATATGGAACGGTGCATCAAAGCAGCGGGATTGGAAGTCGAAAAGATAGATGACCATTTAGGAATGGGACACAGCATTGTACAATGCAGATTGAAATGAACAACAGGGAAGTTATCATACAAGGAGAAGGAATACTCAATTTGATTCCACAGCGTCCGCCCATCGTGATGGTGGAGAGTTTCTTTGGTATCGAAGAGAATCATTCCTATTCCGGACTGACTGTTACTGCTGATAATATTTTCTGCGAAACCGGAAAACTGCAAGAGGCGGGAATTATTGAACACATCGCTCAATCGGCAGCAGCACGTATCGGATTTCTTTATACCCGGCAGGGTGAAAAAGTACCGTTAGGGTTTATCGGCTCGGTAGACAAACTTAAAATCTACGATTTGCCAAAGATCGGGATGAAACTATTTACGGAGATTACCGTTGTACAGGAGGTATTCGACATTACATTGATTTCTGCACAAGTGAAAGTGGAAGACAAGCTGATAGCTGAATGCAGGATGAAAATATTTATAAAAAAAGAATGAAACGGAAAACGAATCAACAGGTTGCAGCTTTGACTAACCGGACTACCTTCAGAGTGCGGTTCAGCGAAATAGACTCCATGCAGATTGTATGGCATGGCGAGTATGTGCGCTACTTTGAAGATGGAAGAGAAGCTTTTGGCAAACAGTATGGTTTGGATTATATGAGTATTTACCGGGAGGGATACATGGTTCCCATCGTGGATTTAACCTGTCAGTTCAAACAATCACTATCTTTTGGTGAAGAAGCGATTGTCGAGACGCGCTATATTGCCTGTGAGGCAGCCAAGATAAAATTTGAATACGTTATCTACCGGGCTACCGACCAGAGTATAGTAGCTACCGGAAGCACCATACAAGTGTTCCTGAACCTGAATAAAGAATTGGAGCTTATGAACCCTCCGTTTTATCTGGAATGGAAAAAGAAATGGAATATCCTTTAAATATATACATCACAGCCCATACGCTGATTAGTTCGTTAGGTTTCGGCATCCCGGAAAATCTGGAGGCCATCCATAACTACCGAAGCGGAATCCGTATGCAAGAAGCCGGCCTAATTTCCGATCATCCCCTATTGGCGGGAATGATTGATTCTGTGGAATTGGAAAAACGGGCGAAGCTGATGCAGATTACGGATTATACCCGGATGGAGCAATTATTCATACTGGCTATCCAAGAGGTTATTTCTCAATCGGGAGCCGACTTGCGAGAGCCGGATTGCGCCTTGTTATTATCTACCACTAAAGGAAATGTTGATTTATTGAGTGAATTACCTGCTGACAGTCCGGTTTTTCTTTGGAAAATGGCGGAACGAATCGGAGATTTCTTTGGAGCGACAAATCAAGTAGAGGTCATCTCCAATGCCTGCATATCAGGAGTCTCGGCACTAATCGTCGCTAAGAGATGGATAGAATCAGGACGTTACAAACGAGTGATTGTGGCAGGTGGGGATATTCTTTCTCATTTCATTACCAGCGGCTTTCTATCGTTCCGATCTGTCAGCGCACACCCCTGCCGACCATACGATATACAACGAGATGGATTAAGTCTGGGCGAAGCCTGTGGAGCTGTTCTTTTAAAAACTCAAGAAAATGCGAATCATATTATTCTCTCCGGAGGAGCAATCAGTAATGACGCCAACCATATATCCGGTCCTTCCCGAACAGGGGATGGTTTAGCTCTAGCTATTAATCAGGCAATGGAAGAAGCCGGAGTACTCCCCGAAGACATTAGCTTTATCAATGCACACGGAACAGCTACAGTTTACAATGACGAAATGGAATCCAAAGCCATACATCTGGCCGAATTAGCTACAGTTCCGGTGAATAGCCTTAAGCCCTATTTCGGGCATACATTAGGAGCTTCGGGCATTATCGAAACCATACTTTGCATAGAGCAACTAAAAGAAGGAAGATACTACGGAACTTTAGGATATGAAACACTCGGTGTTCCCATGCCTATCACTGTCTATGCCACTCATCAGCCGATGCCGATGAAATGCTGCATCAAAACTGCTTCCGGTTTCGGAGGCTGTAATGCCGCACTGGTATTATCCCTCCCCGATGCTCACCTGAAACAGAAAGCAAACTTGCAGGCAACCGACAAAGCGAGTGCTCCGTCAGTTTGCAGAGCAGTGGTAGAATCGGGCAACATGGTCACAATCAGACCGGGAGCAGTAGAAAGTAAAGGAACAACTGTATTCAGCTCTTCGGAAACAGACTTTGCACCATTCATCCGGGAAGCATACAAGCATCTGGGAGAAAACAATATGAAGTTCTATAAGATGGACAACCTCTGTAAGCTGGGATATGTAGCTGCCGAATATTTACTGAAAGATACACACTACCGTCCGGAAGAGATTGGAATCATTCTTGCCAATGCTTCTTCCTCTCTGGATACGGACTGCAAACATCAGGCAATCATCAGTAAAGAAGGAGACAAAGCAGCCAGTCCTGCCGTGTTTGTCTACACTCTCCCCAATGTAGTATTGGGAGAAATCTGTATCCGGCACAAGATTCAGGGAGAGAATACATTCTTTGTCCGTCGACAATCCGATGCTGCCTCATTAGAAGATTATGCAAGGATTGTGATGGCGAAAGGTAAGTTACGCACCTGTATCATAGGCTGGTGCGAACTACTGGACGGACATTATCAAGCAGAATTTAAACAACTTAATAATATATCAACGATTTATGGATAATTTAGATCAAACCAAAAGAGAACTGATGGACGAAGTGAAAGGGAAACTAATCGAAGAGTTGAACCTTGAAGAAATCACTCCGGAAGATATTGACAATGAAGCCCCTCTGTTTGGCGACGAAGGTCTTGGCCTTGACTCCATTGACGCACTCGAAATCATCCTGATTCTGGAACGCGAATACGGTATAAAGATAGAGAATCCCAGTGAAGGAAAACAAATCTTCTACTCGGTACGTACACTGACAGACTACATCATTGCTAATCGCAAAGCTTAACCGATGAAGATATACGTCACCGGATTGGGAGTTGTTTCGGGCATCGGTATCGGAGTTTCCGAAAATATAGAAGCGTTGAGACAAAGAAAGCATGGCATCGGAAAAGTAACTCTTTTTCCGACTGCTCTCGATGTGCCCGTATCCGAAGTGAAACGTAGCAATGAGGAACTAAAGAAACTGATCTCTTTACCGCCGCAACGCACTGTATCACGTACAGCCTTGTTGGGAATGATAGCAGCCAAAGAAGCAATGAAAGATGCGGGACTCACACCATCATTACGTATCGGTTTTATTTCCGCCACTTCCGTTGGCGGCATGGATTTGAGCGAGCACTTCTATGAATCTTTCAAGAAGAACCCGGGACAGGGACGGTTACGGGAAGTAATTTCACACGACTGCGGAGCCAGCACAGAATTGATTGCTTCGTATTTGGGTATCAATGATTTTATAACCACCATCAGTACAGCCTGCTCGTCAGCAGCCAATGCCATCATGCTGGGAGCAAGAATGATTAAACACGGGCTACTGGATGCTGCTATCGTGGGAGGCACAGATGCACTTTGCCGGTTTACGCTCAATGGATTCAACTCCCTGATGATTTTGGACAAAACACATTGCCGTCCCTTTGACCGCTCACGTACCGGATTAAATCTGGGAGAAGGTGCCGGTTACTTAGTACTTCAATCGGAAAGTTCACTTCAAAGAACTCCTTATTGCGAACTTAGCGGTTACGCCAATACAAATGAGGCTTATCATCAAACAGGAAGTTCTCCTGAAGGGAACGGTGCCTTTCTGTCAATGAGTGAAGCTATCGCCTCCAGTGGCATTTCTCCCAAAGAAATCGATTATATCAATGTACATGGAACAGGTACTCCCGGCAATGATGCGTCAGAAGGTATGGCACTCCGAAGAATCTTTGGAGAACATGTTCCGCCATTTAGTTCGGTAAAAGCTTTTATCGGACATACCTTAGGAGCTTCCGAAGGAATTGAAGCTGTTTACTCCGTTCTTTCAATAGATAAAGGGCTGATTTATCCCAACCTGAACTTTACGGATGCGATGCCGGAAACAGGACTGATACCGGAAACCTCTTTTCAAGAAGGAATCCCCATCCGACATGTGTTATCCAACTCTTTCGGTTTCGGAGGAAACGATTCATCGCTCCTCTTTTCCGCAACGAATTTTCCAGCATGAACGCACCTTTAAGTATTTAAGCCTATGCAGCCAGTTTATATTCAACGCACCGCTTCCATTCATCCGCCAAAGGATCATTCACCAGAAAATAATCGCCCTTATCTTCAGGCTTCCGAACCCGATTATAAGGATATTATCACCAATGCGACCTTGCGCAGACGCATGAGCCGTATCGTAAAAATGGGGGTGGCCTGCGGATTGGAATGTATGGGTGAACTATCTCCTGAAAAGATACAAGGAATCATCACAGCAACAGGATTGGGCTGCCTGACAGACACGGAAAAATTCCTGAACAACCTATTGGATAATGAAGAGCGGATGCTGAATCCTACTCCTTTCATCCAGTCGACATTCAATACAATCGGTGCACAAATAGCTCTGATTCATCAAATACATGCCTACAACATGACTTATGTCCACCGTGGACTTAGTTTTGAAAGTGCTTTAATGGACGCTATGATGAAAATAGAAGAAGGAAGCGAGAATATACTTGTGGGAGCCATCGATGAAATGACAGAAACCAGTTACACGATTCAGCAACGGCTGGGAATGCTGAAAGGGATAGCAGCCGGAGAAGGTGCTCAATTCTTTCTGTTAAGTCGGGAAGCCGGAGAACATCCGTTGGCTGAAATACAGGGAGTCGAAACTTTCATCAGGAAACAGACTACAGAAGAAATCAGCTCCCGAATCATCCGTTTTTTGCAACGAAATGGTTTAGAATGTCAGGATATTCAGTGGTTGGTTACCGGGAAAAACAAGAAGCAACACAATCAAGATGACTCTCACGAGCAAACTGTCGACAATGACAACTCTATTTATGAAGAGCTTGAAACAAACCTTTTCCCGGAAAGTGTTCATCTTAGTTTTAAGAATGAATGTGGTGAATATCCTACCGCAACATCGTATGCGGTATGGAAAGCAGTGAACGAATCGGTCAACTGCACTACCTCGACCCATATATTGATTTACAATCATCACCACTCCATCAATCATTCATTGATTCTAATCCGGAAAAGCGTATGATAATCGTTTGCCTCCTTCTTTGCTTGCTCTTGCTCCTGTCTTTTCTCGTTTATGCCTCTTATAGCATTCAATCGGGAATTTACCTCCGGTCATTTTGCAAAAAGCATACTGCGGAAAAGATTGTCGCCCTGACTTTTGATGACGGCCCCGACTCCCTACAGACTCCCAAAGTTCTTCAGGTACTAAAAGAATATCAGGTAACCGCCTGTTTCTTCTGTATCGGCCATAAGGTAAAAGGGAATGAAGCAATCTTGCAAAAAATGGTAGCAGAAGGTCATCTGATTGGAAATCATTCGTATACCCATTCCGGTTTATTCCCACTATACGGGCTCTCCAAGATGAAAAAAGATTTGCAAACTTGTCAGTGTGAACTAGAACGAGTAACTTCGCAACCGGTTAGTTTGTTTCGTCCACCGTTCGGTGTCACTAATCCAACGATTGCGAAAGCCGTTCGACAGCTAGGATATACCTCTATAGGATGGAGCATCCGTACACTGGATACACAACAGTCAGCACCGGATAAAGTCCTTGCCAGAATTCGGAAACGTCTTGAACCGGGAGCCATCATTCTGTTGCACGACCGGATGCCGGACAGCGACCAGCTAGTGAAACAAATCTTGGATTTGCTGAAAGAACAAGGATATACAGTTGTTCGTCCGGACAAACTATTGGTATAAAATAAAAAAAGGTATGAGAACTTTATTAATATATTTATCGCTTATCTTCTTGTCTATAGCCTCTATCCATGCCCAGAGCATGAAAAAGATGCCACAAAAGACAGAGTTTGAAAGCCGCCTGGCAAAGGAGGCGCAAACCGTAGAGTCCATCGAAAGCGATTTCACCCAAGTGAAATATCTCGATGTATTCGATGAGAAGGTTACTTCCAAAGGGAAGTTCTACTACCAAAAAAGCAATAAAATCTGCATGGAATATTTCCGCCCGATGGATTATCTCATCGTGATAAACGGCAGTAAGCTCAAAATCGTTTCAGATGGCAAGAAAAGCATCATGAACCTTAGTTCGAACAAAATGATGGCACAGATGCAGGATATGCTGACCGCGTGTATGATAGGCGACCTGTCTAAAATGTCGTCCAACTACCAGCTGGAGTATTTTGAAGATGCACGATACTATCTGGTTAAAATAAAACCGACCAACAAAGCAGTACAAGCCTATATTGCCGGTATAGAAATCTATCTGGACAAGAAAGACATGTCGGTACACAAACTCCGTCTGTCCGAAACAGCCACAAACTATACAGAATACGAATTCTATAATAAAAAGTTCAACTCCCTGAAGAATGAGACGAAGTTTGCGATTCGTTAGTCTGACGGTTCTGCTATTCTTATGGATACAGATCCAGACTTCCTGCTCTCCACGAATGGGCGGGGAAGGCAGCACCGTGCCTCCCGCTATCGAATTGACACAAGGAGAAAGCTCGCAAAAATACAATATCCAACTGGATTTCATGAAACATCACATGAGCGGTATGCTAATGGTACGCCGTATGCCTGATAACGAAATCCGGATCGTAGCGTCTACCTACTTCGGACTAAGCCTTTTCGATTTTTCTCTTCGCAACGATCAGTTTACTGTCAACAGTTGCATTGAACCCATGAAAAAGGAAAAGGTGCTGAAACTTCTGGAGATGGATTTCAGACGTCTGTTCTTAAGTGAGAAAGGTACTCGTGTGAAAGCGAGCAAAGACAGTACTACTGAAAAAAGAACCACTGGAAAAGGCTTTGGAAAGTCAGTGGTCTACATCACAGGCAACACTCCGGGCGATCCCGCACAAATAAAAATCAAACATCCGTGGATACGGTTGACAATCCGTCTGGACAAACTGTCCAATCTGGATAAACTATCTAAAGAATTTTAAGATATGCTACTTGATAATTTCTATACCATCCTTTCCTCCGAATCATCGGACTCAACTGCTTGGATTATCCAAATAGAGTTGAATCCCGGGCATCCTGTTTATCAGGGACATTTTCCCGGACATCCGGTAGTTCCCGGAGTTTGTCTGCTACAACTTATCAAGGAATGTGTAGAAGACATTCGTCAGCAAAAACTGCAAGTAGCACAGGTGTCTTCCTGCAAATTTCTTTCGGCTATTAATCCTATAGTAACACCGTACATATCGGTTGCGCTGACTTTTAAAGAGACAGGAGAAGGTATACTTCAGTTGCAGGCAGAGGGTACTGTAAAAGAGGGAATTGTAAAGGAAAACATCGTGAAGGAAAATAGTGTAAAGGAATACACTATAGAGGAGAATAGTGTAGAAGAAAATACCGTAAAGAGCGAATGTTTCATCAAACTAAAAGCTGTACTTACCCCGACAGTATGAAGGAACAAATAAGTACAGCCTATTGGCACGAGAAGTTGAAACAATTAGGGATCATCGTTATCATCCCAAGTTACAACAATGGAAAGACACTGGCGGACGTCATAGAAAGTGTACGTTTCTACGCCCCCGATATCCTTGTTGTCAACGACGGTTCTACAGATGAAACTGCCGAAATACTTAGCCGGGAATCTAACTTACATACCATCACCCACCCTGTCAATCAAGGAAAAGGAGTAGCTTTGAGACATGGACTATCCTTTGCCAAAAAGCAAGGATTCCGGTATGCTATCACCATTGATTCTGACGGACAGCATTTCGCTTCGGATATTCCCGCATTGATCGAAGCCATAGAAAAAGAACCGGACACATTATTAGTAGGTGCCCGTAACCTCGCCTCGGACAATATGCCGGGAAAGAATACATTTGCCAATAAGTTTTCCAACTTCTGGTTTACCCTCGAAACAGGTATCAAACTGCAAGATACACAATCCGGCTACCGCCTGTACCCCATCCAACGAATGAATGTGGACAAGTGGTATTACACCGCCAAATACGAGTTTGAGCTGGAAGCACTTGTCTTTGCAGCCTGGGGAGGCATTACCGTTAAAAACATTCCGGTACATGTTTATTATCCGCCACAGGAAGAACGAGTTTCTCATTTCCGACCGTTTCGCGATTTCACCCGTATCAGTATCCTGAACACAGTACTGGTGCTCGTCACTTTCCTTTGGATCATCCCCCGGAACTTTTTCCGTAAACTGACCTGGAAGAACTGCAAGCAGTTTTTCTCGGATCATGTCACCCACTCCCCCGAATCTAATCTGCGGATCACGGCTGCCATCACACTCGGCGTATTCATGGGTATCGTTCCGATGTGGGGATATCAAATGCTAATCACGTTATTTCTGGCACATTTGTTCAGACTGAATAAGGTCATAGCTATTGTAGCAGCCAATATCAGTATCCCTCCGATGATTCCATTTTTGCTGTACGGCAGTTACGTAACCGGCTGTAAAGTGTTGGGAGATCCTGTCAATCTGCATTTAAACGAACTTTCTTTTGAAAATGTAAAATCAGTCATAGAGCAATATTTAATAGGAAGTGTTATCTTTGCAGTCGTATGCAGCATACTGGCAGGAACCATCGCGTTCATTCTGCTCACGGCGTGTAGGAAAAAAAAGATATGACCCAGTTTTTTATCGGACTATATGATTATTTCGAGAGGCACAAGATTCTGTTCTATTTGTCACTCATCAGTTGTGTCCTGTTAATGGGATTCTTTGCACTGCAAGTAAGGTTCGAAGAGAACATCACACAATTTTTCCCCGACACTAAAGATTCCCAGAACACAATCAAAGTATTCGACAATCTCAAGATTAAGGATAAGATTATCATTATGTTATCCTCGGCAGATACCTGCCACCGCGTAGAACCCGACTCCCTGATAGAAGCAGCCGGACAACTGCAACAAACCCTGACTGAAAAAGCCGGAGGAAAACTGATTAAAGGAATTTTCGCACAGGTAGACCAAAGCCTCGTCCAAGGAGCCACGGACTTCGTTTATGAACATCTCCCGCTTTTCCTGACAGATACAGACTATCAACGTTTCGATTCCTTACTGACGGATAAAGGGATACAGGCTGTCATGCAAAAGAATTATACCAATCTCCTCTCTCCTGCCGGAATTGCATTAAGAAGCTATATTCTCCGGGACCCGCTCGGACTGGGAAGCGAAACCCTGAAACATTTGCAAGATTTCCAGTTGGAAGCCAACTACGAGATTTATGACGAACATATCTTCTCCAAAGACGGTTCCACCTTGCTTATGTTCATTACCCCGGTATTCAGTACAGGCAGCACCGGAAAGAACGACGAACTGATAAAGATACTCGAAGAAGAGCTCAAGCACGTACAGGAAAAATCTCCTACCATTCGAGCTGAATACTTCGGCGGTCCCTCCGTGGGAGTCTACAACGCCCGTCAGATTAAGAAAGATACCATCCTGACCTCCTCCCTGGCACTGCTTATCATCATTGTATTTATCTCACTCGTTTTTAAACGAAAGAGATCGATACCGTTGATTATTACTCCGGTACTGTTCGGAGGATTATTCGCCCTGTTTCTCATTTTCTTTATCAAAGGAAGTATCTCCGCCATTGCAGTGGGAGCCGGTTCGGCAGTGATGGGTATTGCACTAAGCTATTCCATTCACATGCTGGCACACCAGAACCATGTTTCCACCGTTCAACAACTTATTAAAGAGATAGCCTATCCGCTTACGGTAGGTAGTTTCACCACCATCGGCGCATTTCTGGGATTGATATTCACCAGTTCCGATCTGTTACGCGACTTCGGATTGTTTGCCTCTCTGGCATTGGTGGGCACTACCCTCTTCTGCCTCATTTACCTGCCTCATTTTCTGAAAGGACAGGCAGACGTCAAACAGGGACGCATACTACGCATCATCGAGAAAATAAACGCTTATTCTTACGAAAAGAATAAATGGCTGGTAGGCGGCATCCTCCTCATTACAGTAATCTGTTTGTTTACTTCGCAAAAGGTGGGCTTCAACAACGATATGATGAGTCTCAACTATGAGCCCCGCCATCTCCAACAATCAGAAGAAAAATTACTGCAACTCTTCGACAACGACGAAAAGACCGTGCTTTTTGTCAGTGTGGGAAAAGACATGAATCAGGCTACCGAAACTTATGCAACAACCAATCAGAAGTTATCTATACTGAAAGAGCAGGGACTCATCAAAGAGTATGCCTCCGCCTCACAGTTTCTGATCTCTCCGCAAGAGCAGCAGAAACGCCTGAAGAAATGGAAAGATTACTGGACGGATGAAAAACAGCAACAAGTCCGTGAACAGCTGGAAACAGCTGCCGCCGAATATCGTTTCCGTCCGGGAAGCTTTGATTCTTTTTATCAATGGATGAACCAACCTTTCAGTGAATATCATTACACCGCGCAAGGAGACGATTTATCCGGCAAGCTATTGAATGAATGGCAAACCTCTGCCGATTCCATCACCATGCTTATCAGCCAGATACGGATCAGCGAACCGAATAAGGAAGCTGTGTACCAGAACTTTAATAAAGACCCGAATGTAGTCATCTTCGACCGTTCCTATTTTGCCAACAAATGGGTATCGGCCATCAATGACGACTTTTACCTGATTCTGTACATCTCTTCTTTCCTCATATTCTTTGCACTATGGTTCTCCTACGGACGTATCGAACTTACCCTGATGAGCTTTCTCCCGATGCTAATCAGCTGGGTAATCATCTTGGGATTGATGGGAATTCTGGGGATTGAGTTCAATATTATCAACATCATCCTGTCCACCTTTATCTTTGGCATTGGAGATGACTTCAGTATCTTCATTATGGACGGGCTACAAAACAAATACCGTACAGGTCAGAAGGTGTTGAATTCCCATAAAACGGCTATCTTCTTCTCCGCCTTCACCACAGTGGTCGGTATGGGAGCACTTGTGTTTGCCAAACACCCGGCTTTGCAATCCATTTCCCTGATTTCCATTCTGGGTATGATAGCAGTAGTACTGGTGGCCTATACCATTCAGCCACTCATTTTCCGGTTCTTCATCGCAGGACCCGCTTCCAAAGGATTACCGCCTTATACGCTTATCGGATTGATACGTACCGTGTTGCTCTTCCTGCTTTTCTTTATCGGCTGCATCGTCCTCCGTATATTGATTATCCTGCTTTATCCGGTGCCTGTGCGCAAAAGCAGCAAGCAGCGTTTGGTGTGCCGCCTGATACAAATCACCTGCAAAGGAATTTTGCTACTGGCCACCGCCGTCAAAAAAGAACATATCAACAAAGCCAACGAACGCTTCCGGCATCCGGCAATTATCATTGCCAACCACCAGTCGTTCATCGACATTCTGGTATTGCTGTCTCTTTCATCTAAAATCCTGATGGTGACCAACCATTGGG
The DNA here is from genome assembly GCA_019412865.1 of Bacteroides sp. Lineage (GTDB taxonomy): Bacteria > Bacteroidota > Bacteroidia > Bacteroidales > Bacteroidaceae > Bacteroides. Next base: position 33,653 of record DXOJ01000823.1, read on the forward strand.
TATGGCACTCTCCTTTCTTCGGAGCCATCATTCGTTATGTCGACTTCTATTATATAGGCGAAGGATACGAGCAATACATGGAACGGATGCGGAAAAAAGTGAAGGAGGGCTACTCCATCGCCATTTTCCCGGAAGGCACACGTACCTATAACGGAAAGATGAAACGTTTCCACAAAGGAGCATTCTATCTGGCAGAAGCATTGAAACTGGATATTCTGCCGATCCTGCTTTACGGTAATAACAAAATCATTGCCAAAGCACAGCCTTTCAATATCCGGAAAGGAATCATCTATACAGAAATACTTCCCCGTATACCACTAGACGATCTGTCTTTCGGAAGTACTTATCAGGAGCGTACCAAACGCATATCCGCTTACATGAAAGAGGTTTATGCCCGTATCTGCCGTGAACAGAACACGACGGACAATCCTGCGTTCTACGAAGCTCTTATCCAGAACTATATCTATAAAGGTCCCGTCGTAGAATGGTATATCCGTATTAAAGTAAAGATGGAAAAGAATTATCGGCTATTCAACCGGTTGATTCCCGTCCAAGGGCAAATCACAGACATCGGTTGCGGCTTCGGCCCGTTATGCTATATGCTGTCTCTGCTTTCCGAGGACCGGGAAATCCTGGGTATTGATTACGATGAAGACAAGATAGCGCTGGCGCAGCACGGATGGTTACGCAACGAGCATCTCCAGTTCAAGCATGGCAATGCATTGGAATATCCTCTGCCGGAAAGTGATGTCTTTATCCTGAACGACATGCTTCACTATATGAGCTACGAACATCAACAAACCCTATTGTTGAAATGTGCCGGTCGCTTACGTTCACAAGGAATGATTATCATACGCGACGGAAATTCAGCCAACGCTTCCAAGCACCGGTTAACCCGGTTCACGGAATTACTATCCACCCGTATTTTCAACTTCAACCGGACGACCGGAGAGCTGTATTTCACCACTGAAACCCAATTACGGGAAATAGCAGTCGCCTGTGGAATGGCTGTCGAAATCATTCCTAATGACAAATATACATCAAACACCATTTACATATTTAGAAAACCGAACTAGTATGAGCAAATATGACATCATCATTATCGGCAGCGGCCTTGGCGGACTGGAATGCGGAGCGATTCTTAGCAAAGAGGGATTCAACGTATGCGTAGTAGAAAAAAATGCGCAATTCGGCGGATGCTTCCAGACTTACCAACGAAAAGGGCATCTGTTGGATACGGGTATTCATTATGTAGGAAGCCTGGATGAGGGTCAAGTGATGAACCAGTATTTCCGCTATTTCGGTATCATGGACAAGCTGAAAATAAAACGCTTGGACGATGCTGCTTTTGATACGATCTACTATAAAGGAAAAACATACGATTATGCAATGGGGTACCCGCAGTTTATTGAAACCATCTGCCGTTCCTTCCCGCATGAGAAAGAAAACTTGAAATGCTATGCCGAACAGCTTCAAGCTGTCGGAAACCTGATTAGCGTAGACCATCTGAAACAAGGCACACTCGCTTTAGAGGGTATGAAATACTTTTGTACCTCTGCCGCCCACCTGATTGCGGATATCACTCCGGACCCCGCCTTACGAAATGTACTGGCAGGTTCAGCTTTACTCTACGGAGGTTTGAAAGATGTCTCCACTTTCTACCAGCATGCCATGATTAACCACTCTTATATTGAAGGCGCCTACCGTTTTGTAGACGGAAGTATGCAAGTCAGTCTGGAGCTAATTAATGTAATCCGGGCAAACGGAGGGACCGTGCTCAATAACAGTGAAGCCACCCGCATCATCGTTGAAAACGAAAAGGTACAAGGGGTTATCATCAACGGAGAAGAGCGACTGGAAAGCGACTTCGTCATCTCCAATATGCATCCCCAACGGACATTGGAGATACTGGATAAAAACCGTAGCATCAAGAATGCCTATATTTCCCGCATCCGTTCGCTGGAAAATACCTACGGCATCTTTACGCTCTACCTGGTAATGAAGAAAAAAAGCACTCCCTATCAGAACCGCAACCTGTATCTGCATGCGAACAATAAAGTGTGGTATGATAAACTGCTCTATCCGGGACGGACCACCAACTGTATGATTTCCATGCAAGCGTCTTCCGAGGACAGTCAATATGCCAGTGTCATTTCCATCCTGACACCTATGTATATAGATGAACTGTCTGCCTGGAAGGACACGACTCCCGAACATCGGGGAGGAGACTACCAATCCTTCAAAAAGGAGAAAGCAGAACAGATTCTCCGCTTCATCCGAGGACATGGCATTGACCTTTCAGAAAACATAGAAGAGATGTATACCACTACTCCATTAAGCTATCGCGACTATACAGGAACAGTGGATGGTTCCGCGTATGGGATTATCAAAGATTATAAATGTCCGCAAATTGGCTTCGTATCTACAAGAAGCCGCTTGGGAAATCTCTTTCTCACCGGGCAAAACCTGAATGTGCATGGTGCATTAGGGGTAACACTAACTGCCATGCTGACTTGTGCGGAGTTTGTAGGACAAGAATATCTGGCTAAAAAAGTAGGAAATGCATAGAATAGTCAAAAAGACACTCCAATACACGGGCTTCCTTTTCCTGTCGCTCATCGTTCTATTGATAGCCGGAATCAGCTATCTCTACTTTTCTGCGGATATGCAAACGCCCAAACATGAGCAAAGCATGACCACAGACAAAGTGATTGATATAGACAGTCTCCACCTCCGGCATTATGGAGATAACTTTCTCCGGCACAGCGACAGCGGCTTATGGGAATTGTTTGTGAAAGGGGATGCTTTCCAGAGAGGAGAAGCTATCGGGCAACTGTCTTCCGACCTGCTCCACCATCAAGAGAAAGTGTTCGTGGATCAGATTCGTGAGATTGTTCCTTCAGACAGTTATCTGAAATTCCTCCGGTTCTTCATTGTATTATTCAACCGTAATCTGGGTGAGAACATCCTCGAAGAATACCGCGACGAAATCTACGGAATCTCACTATCATGTACGCATGAATACGACTTCATCGGCACTCCTTACGAACGCCAGTTGAATTACCATTCGGCACACGACCTGGGACATGCCATGCAAGATTATATGTTAGTGGGATGCAGTTCGTTCGCCACTTGGGGAACACAAAGTGCAGATTCATCCCTGCTGATCGGACGTAACTTCGATTTCTACGTAGGAGATGCCTTCGCAGAGAACAAGCAGGTGGCTTTTTATGTACCGGAGCAAGGATACAGGTTTGCTTCCGTCGGATGGCCCGGTATGATAGGAGTGTTATCCGGCATGAACGAGACAGGTCTTACCGTGACAATTAATGCTGCCAAATCTGCTGTCCCCACAGGTTCCGCCACCCCTATTTCCATCCTGACCAGAGAGATTCTGCAATATGCAGCCACTATTGATGAAGCCTTTGCCATCGCCAAAAAACGGGAAACATTCGTCTCCGAATCCATATTGATAGGTTCTGCCAAAGATGGCAAAGCCGCGATTATCGAGAAATCTCCGGAGAAAACTGTGCTTTTCACCGGAAAAGAAGCCAATCGGCTCATCTGCACCAACCATTACCAATCGGAAGAATTCAGCAAGGACGAACGAAACATGGAAAATATCCGCACTTCCGACAGCCCATACCGTTTTGCACGATTAACGGAACTCATTAATGAGGATCTTCCGATCGATGTCTCCAAAGCCGCCTCTATCCTGCGTGACCACAAAGGCCTGCAAAACACAGACCTGGGACTGGCCAACGAAATGGCCATCAATCAGTTTATTGCCCATCATTCCGTCATCTTCCAACCGGAGAAACGGCTGATGTGGGTATCGACCTCTCCCTGGCAATGTGGGAAATACGTAGCCTATGACCTGAATAAGATATTCAAGGACACGATTAATTGGCAACACGAAATATACAGTTCCAACCTGACCATTCCGGAAGATAAATTCATCGACACACCGGAGTTCCAGCATCTTCTCACGTATAAGAAACTGACTCCGCTTTTATTGAAGAAAATCAGAAAAAAGGAACAGATAGAGGAATCTGTTTTAAAAACATACCAAGCCTCCAATCCTTCCCTATACTATGTATATGAAGTAATAGGAGATTACTACGAGGCCATGCAGCAATCTAAACAGGCCATTGCATACTGGCAACAGGCATTGAAGAAATCCATTCCCAAGTTGCAAGAGAAAGAACGTATCCAACAGAAAATTCAAAAACAATCCAAAGATGGAAAAGAATCCTGAAATTCAGTTCCGCTCACCGGAAGATATCAAAAGCTATCAGGAAGAACAGTTAGCCAAAGTGTTAGCCTACCTGCAAGCACATTCCAAGTTCTATCAACAGATGTTTGCCGAACATCACATTGATATCAATCAAATAAAGACGATTGAAGACTTGCAACAGATCCCCGTCACTACCAAGACGGACCTGCAACTCCATAACGATGATTTCATCTGCGTAGACAAAGAGGAAATTATCGACTATGTGACGACTTCGGGCACATTGGGAGATCCGGTCACTTTCGTACTCACCTCTGAAGACCTGGACCGTCTTTCTTACAACGAATACTTATCTTTCACCACCACCGGATGCACCAAGCAAGATATTCTTCAATTGATGACTACCATCGACCGCCGTTTCATGGCAGGCTTGGCATATTATATGGGAGCCCGCGAACTGGGTATGGGAGTGATCCGTGTAGGCAACGGCATCCCGGAACTGCAATGGGACACGATTCGACGGATACATCCGACTTGTGGAATGGTGGTCCCCTCTTTCCTTATCAAACTGATAGAGTTTGCCGAAAAGAACCATATCGACCATAATACCTGTTCCATGCAGAAGTGTATCTGTATCGGAGAAGCATTGCGCAATCAGGAATTCCAGTTGAATACGCTCGGACAGAAGATACACGATAAATGGCCTGCCTTGCAGTTGTATTCCACTTATGCCTCCACCGAAATGCAGTCGTCCTTTACCGAGTGTAATGAATTCCACGGAGGACATTTGCAACCGGAACTTATCATTGTAGAGTTTCTGGATGATAACAATCGTCCCGTGGAAGAGGAAGAAGCAGGGGAAGTAACGATCACGACGCTCGGAGTCAAAGGGATGCCGTTGCTCCGTTTCAAAACAGGCGATATTTGCTACCACCACACCGATCCCTGTGGTTGCGGGAGAAATACCATCCGCCTAAGCTCCATCCTCGGCCGGAAAGGACAAATGATTAAATACAAAGGAACGACGTTGTATCCGCCTGCATTATTCGACATTCTGGATAATATACCTTCGGTAAAAAACTATATCATTGAAGTTTATACCAATGAATTGGGAACGGATGAGATTCTGATTCGTATCGGAAGCGAGAACCGTAGCGAAGCCTTTGCCAAAGAGATTAAAGATCTGTTCCGTTCGAAAGTCAGAGTGGCGCCAAGCATCAATTTTGAATCGGCAGAGTACATTGCCAAGATACAAATGCCTCCAATGAGTCGAAAAACGATAAAATTCATTGATTTACGATAATTATTTTCTACTTTTGGAAGTTAGTAACCAACTATATCACTTTAACATTAACGTATATGAAAAAACTTATTCTATTCTTATTCTTGAGCACGAGCCTGTTCTGTTTCGGACAAGGCAAGAGTGCATTGAAAGACATTCAGTCTATTAAGTTCTATGGGGTAGACTACTCCCAAGTAAAAATTTTCGGTGCAGATGAATCACCGGCACAATTCAAAGATGCTTTCAGACGTATCAATGAACTGTTCATCACAGAAGCTAAGAAGTATAACGTAGGAAAACAATTGAAAAAAGAAGTGACAGAGATTTCACTGGATGCCGTTAATCAGGTGAACGAAAACATCGACCTGACCGAGCTAATGACTGCTAAAAGAGAATATACTCTTAGTAAAGAGCAAATCAAAGCAGCCATCAACGCATTGCCTATCCAGAAAACACCCGGAGTAGGTATGGTGTTTATCGCACAGTTCCTGGACAAATCAAACAATAGAGGTACGTATGAAGTCGTATTCTTCAATACCGAAACAAAGGAAATCATTGAAGAATGGATCACCGACGGCAAGGCACGTGGTTTCGGATTGCGCAACTATTGGGCAGGCTCTATCTATAGCGCACTCAAGAAATTATAAACCAATAATATATAAACATGAGAAAACTACTATTATTGCTGACCTTATTGTTAAGTATCAGTACTTATGTCGCAGCACAGAACTACACAGAAGTAGTGTATTTAAAGAATGGCAGCATTATTAAAGGAGTAATCATTGAACAAGTGCCCAATGTCTCTTTAAAAATCAAAACAGGTGATGGCAGCCTCATCATCTGTCAGATGAATGATGTGACTAAAATCACAAAAGAAGAGCGGTACACAAGAGATTATCGTAAGGATACCAACGACCGCAAAGCCGCAAGAAATACATTAAAAGGCTATAAGGGTTTCGTAGACTTTGCATATATTGGCGATGTGAGCGACTACAATGCCTCTAAAATTGAATTATCAACCACACATGGTTATCAATTCAACAATTATTTCTTTGTAGGTGGTGGCGTTGCTTTCAACTACTATACCGATGCAGATCTTTATGCAGCCCCCATCTATGCTAACTTCAGAGCTAACTTCATCAACAAAAAAGTGACTCCGTTCGCCGACGTAAAAGCCGGATATGCTGTAGGAGACATAGAAGGAGCGTATGCTTCAATAGGAGTAGGAGTACGTTTTTCTTTAAAAGGGAAAAAGGCCTTGAATTTAGCTTTGATGTATAACTTCCAAGATTATGACGCCACAACGGATTATAGTTACAGCTATGGAGGGCATTATTATCATAACAGTTGGAATGATACATGGGAGTTACATGGAGTAGGAGCTAGATTCGGATTTGAATTCTAAGCCTGTTTGCAATACAGATAAATTTCTTACCCTACTATTGCTTTTCACTAATTAATTTTGTATCTTTAGTAATTTTCATCCTTTTGAGGATAGCTAGTCACCTTATAGAATGATAAATGTCACCCTATAAGGTGACATTCGTCTTTTTATAAAGTGCCCATTGTCCCGTTACAACAGGACAACCACCCGACTGCATAAAAAGTCACTAGTTTCTGCACTGAAAAGTCTTAATCTATGCACTGAAAGACCTTAAATACAATGAAGAATAATGGAAACGTTATTGATGCGTTATATAAAGAATATTAGGAACTTTCCGTTCTCCGGCATGGTCAAACCGCCCATTGTCACAAGGATAATTAACGACTCCATTATCCGATGCACCGGACAACCAAAGAGTAGTAGATCCACCTCCATCCAAATTTAATGCATCCTCACCTCCTAAAACCCGGATCAGATGTGCCAATTCCGGAATATTCACTCCTCCTGCTTGTTCAGGAAAACGCCCGTCTACCGTTATCAACAGGACTTTTCCATCCTTAGTAGTAGCAACAGCACTACGAGGGTGCTTCGTCCGGATAAAATTCGGTTCACACGAGTTCCAATCACAAACCTGTCCGTCTTTCAACATTAACGGACCGGAAGCTAGTATCGTACCTGCTTTGCCTTTATAATTCTTTTCTATCTGTTTGTTCCAAGGAATTAATTTCATTCCCCTTTTGCGCACACTAATGGCTCCTGTGACACGCTGTTTAAACTCACTCTGCAGCGTTGTATCAATAACTTGGCAATCCGTCTTCAGGAAACAGACCGAGTTTCCCCGTTTCATGTCAAAATAGGAGCCATTAATGGCTGCAATGGCGTTATATTCAGAAGCAATCTTACTTGTTTCTTTCATTTTATCCGAAACGGCAACATCAACTTTCAAGCCCGCACCGGGATCAACTTCTATCAGACTAACAGACTGGGGTCCCTGATACAATCGGGGGATAGAAGCATACTTATAAATGAGTCCTTTTTGAGGACTTTCCACCTTCCATTGGGCAGATACGATTGCCAAAGAATCGGATGCGGTTTGCCCTTTCAATGTTCCGATAGAACATAAAATCAAGATAGCAATTAACAAGTTTCTTTTTATCATAGATAGAGAAATGAATCATTTAGGCCGCTAAAGCTAGTTAATAATCGCCATTCATCCAAAAATCCCTGTAACTTTCCGCTCGCTCCATTTTCTCTACCTCCCTTTTTTACTATCCAGATAATCCATATCTTCTGACTGCATCTAATTCAGAGTGAGCAACAGAGCTTTAAGTCAACTTTTAATAGCTTCTTATTTTTGATATTGCAGAGTTTTTCCTATCTTTGTTTTCGGAAGGTAATACAAATGAAGAAAGGAGAACCATGATGTCTCGCATAGAGAAAAACAAATTGAATTTTACTGTAGCTTTAATCGCAGAGTTCGCAGCGACTTATCAAATCAAGCAAAAACAGGCATTCAACTATTTGAATCGTTTTAAAGGCCTTGTTTTTTTACAAAAACACTATGAAGTAATGCACACACAATCTTTCGAAGATTCTATTGAAGCTTTATCAATGGTATGCCGTAGAAATGGAGGACAACTGTAATGAAGCTATACCATGGTTCAAATATGGAAATAGACAAGCCGGACCTATCTCGTTCAAAGCCCTTCAAAGACTTTGGCCAAGGATTTTATCTTTCTCCCGGTTATGAACAGGCACATGCCTTAGCCAAACAAAAAACCGATCAATTACAATCCGGAGAGCCATGTGTGACCATCTTCGAACTGGAAGATCAAATAATAAAGACTTCAGATCTGCAAATAAAAATATTCGATGATTACTGTGAAGAATGGGCACAGTTCGTTTTACTCAACCGCGACCGTAGCCATACACATCCTGCACACACTTACGATATAGTCATTGGTCCTATTGCCGACGACGGAGTAACCTATCAGTTACGTCGTTACAGCATGGGAGACATTTCAATGAGCAGATTGATTGAAGAACTAAAATATGCCAAAGGGTTGACCATACAATATTACTTCGGCACTGAACATGCCCTTTCATACCTAAAGAAACTATGAAGCTGACGAATACACAAATAGAATGTATGATTGAAGATTTAAGTAGTGAAATCATACGGATACTCATGGAGGAATGGCAGTATAATATGACGCAAGCAATGGAAGTCTACTACAATTCCGACACCTTTGAGCGTTTGAGTGATCCGACTACGGGACTTTATTACCAAAGTGCCGGTTACGTGTACGACTTTCTAAAAAAAGAACTGACCACAGGACAAGTTAGTTAGAATAGAGTTTCACACTTGCTTGTCAGCATCCCATATCTTTCACAAGTAAAAAAGCTACCTTTATCAAACCTCTGTTTTCTACAGCCTTGAAATATTTTCGTCTTATCTACTATACACTTCCGCTTTTTTTCGTACTTTTACCCCTTGTTGGAAAGAAGTGCCTTTTCAACCCTTGAGAACAGAAAAAGAAAAAACAATATATAAAATGAATCACAAATGGAATTATCGACCCATTACACCCGAACAGGCAGAGACAAGCCAGACATTGGCCCAGGAACTAGGGATTAGTCCGATACTTGGACAACTTTTGGTGCAGCGGGGAATTACGAAGGCAGCAGATGCCAAGAAGTTTTTCCGCCCGCAATTGCCCGACCTGCATGATCCGTTCCTGATGAAGGATATGGATATTGCAGTAGAACGTCTGAACAGGGCGATGGGAAAGAAAGAACGTATTCTAATTTATGGAGATTATGATGTAGACGGTACTACTGCCGTAGCACTGGTCTACAAGTTTATTCAACAGTTCTATTCGAACATTGACTATTACATACCCGACCGCTACAACGAAGGGTATGGCATTTCTAAAAAAGGAGTTGACTATGCCTCAGAGACCGGCGTAGGATTGATCATCGTACTCGACTGCGGAATCAAAGCAGTGGAGGAAATAACGTATGCGAAAGAAAAGGGAATCGACTTTATCATCTGCGACCATCATGTGCCGGACGATATCCTCCCCCCTGCCGTCGCAATCCTGAATGCCAAACGCCTGGACAACACTTATCCATACACCCACCTTTCCGGTTGCGGAGTCGGTTTTAAGTTTATGCAGGCATTTGCTATCAACAATGGTATTGAATTTCATCATCTGATTCCATTGCTCGACCTCGTAGCGGTGAGCATTGCGTCGGACATCGTCCCGATCATGGGCGAAAACCGTATTCTCGCCTATCACGGTCTGAAGCAACTGAACAGCAACCCCAGCGTCGGCATGAAAGCCATCATCGATGTATGCGGACTCTCCGAAAAGGAGATCACCGTCAGCGATATCGTGTTCAAAATCGGACCACGTATCAACGCATCGGGACGCATCCAGAACGGTAAGGAAGCGGTGGACCTCCTCACAGAGAAGGACTTTTCTGCCGCACTGGAGAAAGCGGGACAGATCAATCAGTACAACGAAACCCGGAAAGACCTCGACAAGAGCATGACAGAAGAAGCTAACAATATTGTGGCCAATCTGGAAGGGCTGTCCGAACGCCGTTCCATCGTGCTTTATAATGAGGAATGGCACAAAGGTGTCATCGGCATCGTAGCATCCCGTCTGACAGAAGTTTACTACCGCCCGGCAGTAGTACTCACACGGACGGATGATATGGCCACCGGTTCCGCACGTTCCGTCTCCGGATTTGATGTGTACAAAGCGATTGAACATTGCCGCGACCTGTTGGAGAACTTCGGCGGACATACCTATGCAGCGGGGTTATCCATGAAAGTGGAGAATGTGGAAGCCTTTACCCGACGATTTGAAGAATATGTGTCACAACATATTCTGCCGGAACAAACCAGCGCCGTCATCAATATAGATGCGGAGATCGACTTCAGAGACATCACATCGAAATTCTTCAATGACCTGAAGAAATTCAATCCTTTCGGTCCGGACAATATCAAACCGATCTTCTGTACGCATCACGTCTATGACTACGGAACCAGCAAAGTAGTAGGACGCGATCAGGAACATATCAAGCTGGAACTCGTTGACAACAAGTCGAATAATGTCATGAACGGCATCGCATTCGGACAGAGTTCTCATGTGCGCTATATCAAGACGAAGCGTTCATTCGACATCTGCTATACGATCGAGGAGAACACGCACAAGCGTGGCGAAGTCCAACTTCAAATCGAGGATATAAAGCCGATTGAATAAGTATCAGGAGATATTAAAACAATACTGGGGTTATGACTCCTTCCGCGACTTGCAGGAGGAGATCATCACCAGTATCGGCGAAGGCAAAGATACACTGGGGCTCATGCCTACAGGAGGCGGTAAGTCCATCACCTTTCAAGTGCCTGCTCTCGCCCAGGAAGGGATTTGCATTGTCATCACTCCGCTCATCGCCCTGATGAAAGACCAGGTGCAGAACCTCCGCAAACGTGGCATCAAAGCCCTTGCCGTATACTCCGGCATGACGCGGCAGGAAATTCTCACTGCACTGGAGAACTGCATCTTCGGTGATTACAAATTCCTCTATATTTCTCCGGAACGTCTGGACACGGACATATTCCGCACCAAACTGCGGTCGATGAAAGTCTCTATGATTACGGTTGACGAAAGTCACTGTATCTCACAATGGGGATATGACTTCCGCCCCGCTTACCTGAAAATTGCCGAGATACGGACTCTGTTACCGGGAATTCCGGTACTGGCACTGACCGCCACCGCCACTCCGGAAGTGGTGAAAGATATTCAAGCCCGCTTGGATTTCCGTGAAGAGAATGTTTTCCGCATGAGTTTCGAGCGGAAAAACCTGGCGTATATGGTGCGGCAAACGGATAACAAGACTCAAGAACTGTTGCATATCTTACGAAAGGTACCGGGCAGCGCCATTATCTATGTCCGCAACAGACGACGGACCAAAGAAATCACCGAATTACTGGTAAACGAAGATATCACCGCCGACTTTTATCACGCCGGACTGGATAATGCCGTAAAAGACCTCAGACAAAAACGCTGGCAAAGCGGAGAAGTTCGTGTAATGGTAGCGACAAACGCCTTTGGAATGGGGATTGATAAACCCGACGTGCGCATCGTATTGCATCTCGATCTCCCCGACTCTCTCGAAGCTTACTTCCAAGAAGCCGGTCGTGCAGGAAGGGATGGTGAAAAAGCGTATGCTGTAATCTTATACACCAAAACGGACAGAACGACGCTGCACAGGCGTGTTGTGGATACTTTCCCCGACAAGGAGTATATTCTCAATGTCTACAAACATTTGCAGTATTACTATCAGATGGCAATGGGCGACGGTTTCCAATGTGTCCGCGAGTTTAATCTGGAAGAGTTTTGCCGGAAGTTCAAATACTTCCCGGTTCCGGTAGACAGTGCACTGAAAATATTGACTCAAGCCGGCTATCTGGAATATACGGACGAACAGGATAATGCCTCTCGTATTCTTTTCACGATTCGCCGGGACGAACTATACAAATTGCGAGAAATGGGAACGGAAGCCGAAGCACTGATACAGACGATTCTCCGCTCTTACACCGGAGTATTCACCGACTATGCCTATATCAGCGAAGCAACCCTGTCCATACGTACCGGACTGACCCGTGAACAGATTTATAACATATTGGTCACGCTTACCAAACGTCGCATCGTGGATTATATTCCGCACAAAAAGACTCCTTATATTATATATACGCGCGAACGGCAGGAACTTCGTTTTGTGCACATCCCCCCTGCTGTCTACGAAGAGCGTAAAGCCCGGTATGAAGCTCGCATCAAGGCGATGGAAGAATATGTCATTTCGGAGAATGTGTGCCGAAGCCGGATGCTGCTCCGCTACTTCGGAGAGAAAAACGAGCATAACTGCGGACAATGTGATGTTTGCCTTAGTCACCGTGCAACAGATACGCTGACCGGGAAGTCTCTTGAAGAACTGAAAAAGAAAATAGCAGAATTACTTGCCCAAAAACCGCATACGCCAGCAGAAATAGCCGAGAAAATAGAAGCGGAAAAAGAGAGCATCAGCGAAGTCATCCAATATTTATTGGAGGAAGGTGAATGGAAGATGCAGGATGGAATGATACATATTTCAAAATAAGTTACTACCTTCGCAAAGTAACTCAAAAATAACACACCATGCCGAACTTTTTTAAATCTTTCTTCTCCGGTAAGTCGGAAACTCCGGAAAGTGAAAAACAGAAAAACGATCAGAAAAATTTCGAGATTTTCAAATACGACGGTTTACGTGCGCAACGCATGGGACGTCCGGATTATGCAGTAAAATGTTTTATCGAAGCTCTTGCCATCAAGGAAGAGTTTGAAACAATGGGCTATCTTAGCCAACTCTACATCCAGATGGGGGAAACGGCAAAGGCCCGCGAGCTATTGGAGAAAATGGCCGCAATGGAGCCTCATGTCACGAGTACTTTCCTGACACTGGCAAATGTATGTTTCATCCAGGAAGATTATCAGGCAATGGAAGAGGCTGCCAATAAAGCAATTGCCATCGAAGAAGGAAATGCCGTGGCTCATTACCTGTTAGGGAAAGCCCGTAAGGGACAGGACGATGATTTGATGACTATTGCCCATCTCACCAAAGCAATCACTTTGAAAGATGACTTCATCGAAGCCCGTCTGTTACGTGCGGAAGCGTTGCTAAATCTGAAACAATATAAAGAAATGATGGAGGATATAGACGCTGTACTTGCCCAAAACCCGGAAGAAGAGACTGCCATGCTCCTGCGTGGAAAAGTGAAAGAAGCCAACGGTCAGGACGAAGAAGCGGAAGAGGATTACAAACTGGTGACGGAAATAAACCCGTTCAACGAACAGGCATACCTTTATTTAGGGCAACTTTATATCAACCAGAAAAAACTGACGGAAGCCATCGGCCTGTTTGATGAAGCCATCGAACTGAATCCGAACTTTGCGGAAGCCTACAAAGAACGCGGACGCGCTAAATTACTGAATGGTGATAAAGATGGTTCCGTAGAGGACATGAAGAAATCTCTGGAGTTGAATCCGAAAGAGGAAGCTGGCCTGAACGGAGAATTCAAAAATTTGGGACCGAAGCCGGAGACACTTCCGGGTATCTTCTAAATACCGGAAACCAAGAGGCAAGTATCACTTAAAGCAGAAGCGCAAATGTAATACAGAATGACCTTTTCATTTGTTTTTGATGAAAAAACAAAAAAAATATCGTTTTTTGTTTGCATCTAACAGAAAATTATTACTTTTGCCCCAGAATTAAAAACCAAAGCAAAAAAGATAGATTCGAATGAAATCATTTACTTATGCATATTACTTCTTTTTTTACTTTTACTTTAGCAACAAAGTAGAGCGGGAGTTTGTATGTATCAAGTGACAGTGATGCTTAAGGACTGAATAGAGAAATCAATCATATGAATCCCGCTCCAATATGGATGCGGGATTTTTTTTATATAATACATTTAGAACAATGAAAAAGATAGCAATTCAAGGAACACTCGGCTCATATCACGATAT
>DXOJ01000824.1 GCA_019412865.1 Bacteroides sp.
TGCCAAGTCTTCTTCTATAACCAGATTGTCTATAATAAAGTTCTGTCGTTCCATGGTATTTTTGCCCATGTAGAATTCGAGTAGTTCTTTTACCGCATCCGTTTTGCGCAGTGTCACCTGCTCCAGACGCATATCTTTACCAATGAAATGTTTGAACTCATCCGGTGAGATTTCTCCCAAACCTTTAAATCGGGTGATCTCCGGATTCGGTCCTAGTTCATTGATAGCATTGATGCGTTCTTCCTCGCTGTAGCAGTAATTTGTCTTTTTCTTGTTGCGTACACGGAACAAAGGCGTCTGCAGGATATATACATGTCCTTTCTTGATGAGATCAGGGAAGAATTGCAGGAAGAAAGTAATCAGCAACAGGCGGATGTGCATACCGTCCACATCGGCATCGGTTGCTACGATTACTTTGTTGTAGCGTAATCCTTCAATACCATCTTCTATATTCAGGGCTGCTTGAAGCAGGTTGAATTCCTCGTTCTCGTAAACCACTTTTTTGGTCAGTCCGAAAGAGTTCAATGGTTTACCACGGAGACTGAATACAGCTTGGGTGTTGACATCACGACTTTTGGTGATGGAACCGCTTGCAGAGTCTCCCTCGGTGATAAAGATGCAGGAGTCTTCCTCCAGTCCTTTGCCTTTCGGGTCGTTGAGGTGTATGCGGCAGTCACGCAATTTGCGGTTGTGCAGGTTGGCTTTCTTGGCACGTTCACGGGCAAGTTTCGTTACCCCTGCAATGGCTTTACGCTCCTTTTCAGATTCTTGTATCTTTTGTTGAATTACTTCGGCTATGTCCGCATTCTTGTGCAGGAAGTTGTCCACTTCCTGTTTGATAAAGTCGCCTACATACTTATTGACCGTTACGCCACCGGGAACCATATTGGTAGAACCCAGTTTAGTTTTCGTCTGACTTTCGAAGATCGGTTCTTCCACATTGACGGCAATGGCGGCAACCAATCCGTTACGGATATCGGTGTAGTCCATGTTCTTGTTGAAGAACTCTTTGATGGTACGGGCAATGTGTTCTTTGAAGGCACTTTGATGCGTACCACCTTGGGTAGTATGCTGACCGTTGACGAAAGAATAATATTCTTCTCCGTATTGTCCGGTATGCGTGAAGGCGATTTCGATGTCTTCCCCTTTCAGGTGGATGATCGGGTAAAGCCCGGTTGCCGTCATGTTGTCGTTCAAAAGGTCTACCAGACCGTTGCGCGACAAGATACGGTGTCCGTTATAGATGATAGCAAGCCCCGTATTGAGATACGTGTAGTTACGTAGCATTGTCTCAATAAATTCGGGCTTGAAACAGTAATTCAGAAATAGTGTATTATCCGGTTCAAAGAAGATGTAAGTTCCGTTTTCTTCTTCGGTATTCTTTGTCTCATCGGTCAGTAAGTTTCCTTTTGAGAAAGTGGCGATACGCACTTTGCCGTCGCGGTAACTGCGTACCTCGAAACGGGAGCTTAAAGCGTTGACGGCTTTCACACCGACACCATTCAGTCCGACACTTTTCTTAAATGCCTTGCTGTCGTATTTACCACCGGTATTCAGCATGCTGACAGCCTCGATGAGTTTTCCCTGTGGGATGCCTCGTCCGTAGTCGCGTACACTGACACGAAGGTTTTCTTCAACGGTAATCTCGATTTTCTTACCGGCTTGCATTTTGAACTCGTCAATACTGTTGTCAATTACTTCTTTCAGGAGGACATAGATTCCATCTTCGGCATGTGCACCGTCGCCCAGCCTTCCGATATACATACCGGGGCGTGTGCGTACATGTTCCATGTCACTCAAGTGGCGGATGTTGTCGTCAGTGTACTCTACTGCATTGTTGTTGTCTACAGGTATCAATTCGTTCTCTTCCATAGCTGTTTTTTTATTTTATCTCTTTGATGAACGCACGGCGGCGCTTATGTTGTTGAGTCTCAAAGTAATCCCATTGTGCCTGAACTTTTCCATTCAGTTCCAGTTCGGGGTTGCTTTCCGCAAAGATAAAACCTAATTTTTGATAAA
>DXOJ01000825.1 GCA_019412865.1 Bacteroides sp.
TGTACTTTCATGTATTAAATATTAATAAGCATTAGATATAAGTTTGTTTTTTAATTTACAGATTCAGTTGTTTGATAAATTCAGTAGGAGTGATATTAAACTCTTTCTTAAAACATTTTGTAAAATAGTTAGGGTCGGACATTCCTACGGCGTACGAAGCTTCCGAGACATTCATGCCATTCTGTAAATGAATCTTTGCTTCTTTCATCTTTATAGTCCGCATGAACTGGGTGATAGAACATCCGGTCAATGATTTAAGCTTGGTATGCAACAGGCTTCGGCTCACTTTCATATGAGTAATAATTTCAGTAACTCCGAACTCTTCGTCTTTGATATTGGCCATAATCAGGTCAACTAACTCTTTCATAAATACTTCATCACGTGGATTGTTCGTTATTTGTGTAATGTTCAGCTTCTCGATCCGCTTGAAATACTCAATGTTCTGCTTTCTGTTAGTACGCATATTCTGAACCAATAGTTCCAGATTTTGTGCATTAAAAGGCTTGGTTATATACGCATCCGCCCCTTTCAAGTACCCTTGAGTATGATCCAATTCATCCGTTTTAGCAGTTAGCAGAATTACCGGGATATGACTGCTATTCAAATCCTGTTTGACGTATGCCGTTAATTCCAGACCATCCATCACGGGCATCATTACATCGCTGACTATCAGATCGGGCAGTTGCTTCTTCAGTAACTTACAAGCCTCAGCACCATTGTAAGCACGAAATACCTGATAATCTTTGCTAAATATCTCTGCCAGATAATCATTCATCTCTTTATTATCTTCTACAATAAGGATACTTTCTTTGACGTCGGTGTTATCTTGCTCGGTAGAAATCAACTGGTCGGGAATCAGTTCGATCGTTTCTTTCATCCGCAGATTATATTTCTGTATTTCTTCGGACGTGATACTTTCCAAAGATTTCTCCGAAGAGCTATAGGCAGATTCTGAAACATTCAGGCTGACGATAAATTCCGATCCGTTTCCGACTTCGCTTTCAACCTTAATCTCCCCCTTATGCATATGAATCAGTGACTTCGTGAGAGATAACCCCAATCCGAAGCCTTCTCTATGATCCTTTTTTTCTACTTGGAAGTAGCTGTCAAAGATTTTATCTTTCATCTCTTTAGGAATCCCTCTGCCGCTGTCTTTTACTGATATTTCGATGAAATTTTCCGAATCTTTTTTGAGAAGCTTGGCACTGAGTTTCACATAATCTCCCGGCTGGGTGTATTTGAAAGCATTCGACAGCAGATTATACATGATGCGTTCCAGCTTGGATGGAGAGAACCAGACTTCTTCATCCGTTTCTTCCAGACTGACAATGAAATCAATCTCCTTTTCCTTAGATACAATATCGAAGATATGAGAAATCTCTTCCAGGAAATGCATGATGTTTCCTTTTCTGACGTTAATTTCCATTTGCTGCATTTCGATTTTACTGAAAGTGAGCAGTTCGTCAATAAGATAATGCATTCTGTTGGCATTGCGGTAGATGACTTCCAGTTTCTCGCGATCATTATTATCGATTTGTTTCTGTTTGATGAGCCGCTGAAGTGGTGACAGGATCAAAGTCAACGGTGTTTTCAGATCATGAGATACGTACGTAAAGAAGTTTATTTTCGATTGATTCATCTTCTCCATATTAACCCGTTGCTCATGTTCCGTTTTCAGTCTCATAAGAAGAATCAACCTGGCTTTGGTATATTTATATGCCAAATAGATGATGCAGAGAACCATACATACGTAGGTCAGATAGGCCCATATAGAAAGCCACCACGGAGGTAGTACATGGATAGTCAACTCTTTCTGTCCTTTTTCATCCCAGTTTACTCCGTCATTGCTTGCTTTAATCTTCAATGTATAATCTCCGGTCGGGAGATTAGAGAAACGTACCTGATGCTGATTGCCTACAAACTGCCATTCTTTATCGATGCCTTCCAGCTTCATGGCATATTGCGTTTTATCTTTGTATTGATAATTAAGTCCTGAGTATTCGATACGTATGGATTGTGCCTGTTCGTGGGTAAGCGTCATCACATCACTTTCAGAGATAGAGGCGGGCAGTAGCGCATCCGGATTGCTGGAAGATACGACATCGTTATTGCTCCATACTCCTGTCAAAGCGATATTAAAATGAGGTTCTACAGGGCGCACCTGTTCAGGATAGAAAGAAATCATTCCATTAATTGTTCCGAAGAACAGTTCGCCGTCGGGTTTCTTGCAGACAGAGGAATAATTGAACTGATTGGTCGGCAGTCCGTCGGCTATGGTATACCGGCTGATTAATCCGGATTTCGGCTGAATATTACATAATCCGTTGTCTGTTCCTATCCATATAGTGTTCTGATCATCTTCTATTATACCTTTTATAGCGTTCGATCCCAATTCTTTCTTCGAATAACTTTTCAATTTTTCGCCTTTTTTATTCAGAACAAAAAGCCCGTCATTGTTCGTTCCTGCCCAAATATTCCCCTGCGAGTCCATATATAAATAAGTCATATACAACTTACTGGATGAGAATTGTGGAAGAGGTGTCTGTTCTTCTGTTCGTTTGTTTATCTGGTATATTCCATTTTGACGGTTTCCAGTCCAGATAATGCTGTCATTGAGGTTAAGCATGCAAAAGACAGGAAGTGCAGAAACTTTTTTCAACTGGAAACTGCCGTTCTGTTTCTTCAAGGTAAATAGTCCCGACGGCCCTCCATACCAGATTTTGCCGGTTTCGTCTTCTATGATGCAGAACCCGGATGAGTTTTTCCCCATTCCGTCATTAAAAGAAAGCGTTTTGTTCTCTTTGGGCATATAATAGTTCATTCCCCGAAGAAACAGACCGATCCATAGGTTCTGTTTACTGTCAATCAGCAAGGAATGTATATTCCGGGCTTTTATATTCATCCGTTCATGGAGTCGTTCGGAACGCGTTATTTCCCGATTGCTGTTCAGGTAGTTAAGCCCTCCGTCTTCGGTAGCAATATAGAGCCCGTTGTCCGGAGTATTGATGATCTGGCGTACAGCTTTACCACTCAGATGATTGGGAGAGTTTCCATAAGGATAAATCCGGAACTGATCCGAAGCATATATAAAATAATTCACACCACCGAAATAGGTTCCAACCCACATGTTATGATTGTAATCTTCAAAAAGGCTATAAATAGGAGAATCGTTCAGATTACTCAAGTCACTTTCCGACTGCTGATAGTGAGTCACTAACCGAAAGGTCTGGTCATAAATGAAAATTCCATTTTCGGTTCCCAGCCAGATGTTGTTCATAGTATCAGTTGTTGCACATCTGAATTGTCTGATATCCTTGATCGCGGCCAGAGGATACAGCGAATCATTATTGATATTGTACACAAATACCTCTTGAGGTGTATTGAATAACAACTGATTGCCAGGCAACATAACTAATTGAATGCACGTTTCCAAAAATGGACGGATGTTCAGAGGCAGTGGTTCAAATTGTTCCTTCTTTAGATTATAGCGTTTCACCCCTTTGTTACTGTTTATCCATAGAACATTGTTTGAGTCTTCTACCAGTCCACGAATATTTTCTCCTTTTCCTTCATTTAATATAAAAGGAGTGAAGCTGTTTTTTTCATTATCGTATTGATAGATGCCGTTACTGCATCCGGTCAGCAATCTGCTGTCAGACGTGTTCAGAAATAAGACACTGTTCTTATTGTTTCCCTCTATGTGATAGCGTGTGAATTGTTCATTCTGGGGATTGTATTTGCAGATTCCTTGCTCCGTAGAAATCCAGAGGACATTCCGGCAGGGGTCATTATATAGTTTGGTGATAAAATCATGGCTGATTGTAGTGGAATCCCCTTCTTCGTGAAAGTACCGGGTAATATTATACCCATCATATCTGCATAATCCATTCCTGGTGCCAAACCACATAAATCCCTTACTGTCCTGAGATATGGCATTGACAGTATTATGAGAAAGCCCTTCTGTAATGCTTAGCTGTTTGAAGCGGACATTATTATATTGGATTTTTCCTTCCGCAAATGTCGGATGAAGCAGGAATAATAAACAAACTGCTACCGATATAAGATTTTTGAGTGTACTCCTTTTCATATCTGATTCTACTCCTTGTTTAACGCTCAAAGATAGTCTTTTTTCTATCGGTTTTTCTAGTACAAATGTATATTCCATTAGAAATTATGTGCACAATCGAAGCTTTATGGGCTCAAACAATACATGCTTCCTTATATTGAACATGATGTTACGAATGTTTATTCTTTGAATTCTCTACATTTGTATCGTAAACCAAATGAAAAGACCATGAAAACAAAATTTTGCAGAACGGCAGTGTATTGCCTGTGCTGTTTTATGTTTATCCAGCCGATAACAGGAAGCCAGGTAAATGATACTCATGAGGGTGTTTTGCATATCGACAAACAGAAAACACGCAAAGTAAGCCGTGTCCAATATGGGTTCCATTATGAAGAGATTGGTATGATAGGAGAAGGTGCCTTGCATGCCGAACTGGTACGCAACCGTTCATTCGAAGAAGCAACTCCACCCGCAGATCTGGCGGTCAAAAATGGGCTTTATCAGAATGTACCGAATCCGCGTGGAAAAAACAAAGATGTATTTCATGTAGACCCTCTGATCGGATGGAACACTTATCCTCTGTCTTATACTCCCATTTTCATTAGCCGTACAGAAGAAAATCCTCTGAATAAGGAGAATAAGTATTCAATGCTGGTCAACGTGACTGAAGATATTGCAAACAATCCGGAGGCAATGATTCTAAATCGGGGATATTACGGTATGAATCTACGAAAGGAGGTATCTTATCATCTTTCCATGTATATAAAAAGCAAAAATTATACAGCTCTTCTTCAAGTTATGCTGGTAGACGAACAAGGTAAACCGGTCAGTACTCAGCTTGTTTTGGATGTAAAGGGTAAAGAGTGGACGAAACTTACCGGAACATTAAAACCTGATAAAGATGTCAAACGGGGGATGCTTGCCATTCAGCCGTTAGGTAAAGGGCAATTCCAACTGGATGTCGTCTCTTTATTCCCTTCTGATACATGGGACAATGGAAAATCAGTTTTTCGGGCGGATATTATGCAGAACTTGAAAGAATATGCACCGGATTTCATTCGTTTTCCCGGCGGATGTATTGTGCATGGGGTGAATGAAGCTACCATGTACCACTGGAAAAAGACAATAGGTCCCATTGAAAATCGACCGGGACAATGGAGTAAATGGGCGCCTTACTACCGTACAGATGGAATTGGTTATCATGAGTTTTACGAATTGTGCGAATATTTGGGAGCAGATGCTATGTACGTAATCCCTACAGGGATGATCTGTACAGGTTGGGTAAAGCAAAGTTCTCCCTGGAATTTCATTCAACCGGACGTTGATCTGGATGCTTATATTCAGGATGCACTGGATGCCATAGAATACGCAATCGGTCCGGAAACCAGCAAATGGGGGGCTTTACGTGTAAAGAACGGACATCCGAAGCCTTTCCCTCTAAAGTACATTGAAATTGGAAACGAAGACTTCGGACCTGTTTATTGGGAACGTTACGAGAAGATTTATCAAGCGTTACACAGACAGTACCCCGACTTGATATACATAGCCAACAGTATCATAGGCAAAGAAAATGACGACAAACGGATTGATATTGCGAAGTTTGTGAACCCGAAGAATGTGAAGGTATTCGATGAACACCATTATCAACCTGTCGAATGGGCTTGCAAGCAGCATTACCGTTTTGACAACTATGAACGGGGAATAGCGGATTTGTTTGTTGGAGAATTGGGCATTGACGGGAAGTATCCCTATAATCTGTTAGCCAGCGGAGCGGTGCGAATGTCTCTTGAACGTAATGGAGACTTGAATCCATTATTGGCAGAACGTCCGGTGATGCGCCATTGGGATTTTTCAGAGCATCGTCAGTTGCACTCTATGCTAATCAATGGGGTAGATTGCAGCATCAGGACATCTTTCTATTATTTATCAAAAATGTTCAGAGACCACACTTTCGATGTATGCCTGGATGCTGGGATTCAGGGGATGAAGGGTTTGCAGAATGTCTTTGTTACGATGGGATATGATAGTGAAAGTAAAGAATATATCCTGAAACTGATCAATTTGAGAAAACAGGAGGTGGTACTTCAAACAGCAGTGAAAGGATTTGGGAAAAAGATACAGGCACAAAAAATAACATTGAGTCTGGAACCCGGCAAGAATAACACTCCGGAAATGCCGGATGCAGTAAAGCCAGTTCAGTCGACCGTAACACTGGACTTAAATAAAGATTTGCAGCTTGAGGCTTCTTCAATGATTGTATACCGTTTTAAATAAGATAAATATGAGAAATGCAGCGTTTTGTATTACGGGATTGGCATTACAGGGTTTGTCTATGTCATTGATGGCACAAACCGACAAGCCGAATATTGTAATCATTATGACCGATCAGCAGCGTGCTGACCTATGTGGCAGAGAAGGTTTTCCTCTGGCAGTTACTCCTTATGTAGATCAATTAGCTCAGGAAAATGTATGGTTTAACAAAGCATATACTGTAGCACCGGCCAGTTCTCCTGCCCGCTGCTCCATGTTCACCGGACGTTTTCCTTCGGCAACCCATGTACGTACCAACCACAACATTCCGGATATCTTTTTTGAACAGGACTTGGTGGGCGTATTAAAAGAAAACGGATATAAAACAGCACTTGTAGGTAAAAACCATGCTTATCTGAAACCTGCTGACTTGGACTTTTGGTCAGAATACGGGCATTGGGGTAAAAATAAGAAAACGACTCCCGAAGAAAAAGAGACGGCTCGTTTCTTAAACCAGAAAGCCAGGGGACAATGGCTGGAACCTTCGCCAATTCCTGTAGAGGAGCAACACCCTGCTAAAATCGTTAATGAGACATTGTCATGGATAGAGAGTCAAAAAGAGAATCCTTTCTTTGTGTGGGTATCTTTCCCGGAACCTCATAATCCTTATCAGGTTTGCGAACCCTATTATTCTATGTTTTCGCCGGATAAGCTTCCCGTATTGAAGACGTCACGTAAAGACTTGGAAAAGAAAGGAGAGAAATATCGCATTTTAGCAGAACTGGAAGATGCGTCTTGTCCTAATCTGGAACAGGACCTACCCAGAATCCGTGCTAATTATATCGGCATGATCCGTTTAATAGATGACCAGATAAAGAGACTGATCGAATCGTTAAAAGCCAGCGGGCAGTTTGAAAATACAATCTTTGTTGTTCTTTCAGATCATGGCGATTATTGGGGAGAATACGGGTTGATCCGCAAAGGAGCCGGACTTTCTGAAAGTCTCGCACGTATCCCGATGGTATGGGCAGGATATCATGTCAAGAATCAATCAGCCCCTATGGATAGCCATGTGTCAATTGCTGATATTTTTCCTACTCTTTGTTCTGCAATCGGTGCCAAGATTCCGGCTGGTGTTCAAGGTCGTAGCTTATGGCCGATGTTGACCGGAAAAGAATACCCCAAAGAAGAGTTTTCCAGCATTGTCGTACAACAAGGTTTTGGAGGAGCACATGTCGGACTGGATTCTTCTCTTACTTTCGAACAGGAAGGGGCATTGACGCCGGGTAAGATTGCATACTTTGATGAACTCAATACCTGGACTCAAAGCGGTACCTCTCGTATGGTCAGAAAAGACGACTGGAAACTGGTGATGGATAACTATGGAAACGGAGAACTATATAATCTTAAGAAAGATCCTTCGGAAGTAGATAACCTGTTTGGTAAAAAGAAATACACTGCTGTTCAGACAGAGCTTCTGACGAAGTTAGTCGCATGGGAATTACGTCTGCAGGATCCACTCCCTCTTCCCCGGAAACGTTATCATTTTAAACAGGATCCTTATAATTATCTCCAACCCGAACAATAATAAATCAAAAGAATGTACATATTGACGGATATTAAAGACATTGTTCCATGAGCTCAATCCTGTAACAGCCTACTTTTGTATCCGTAAATAATAAAACTGTAATCTATGAAATTTATATTGCGATTAGGACTTGCTTTACTGACAGGATTTGTCTCAGTCAGCACAGCATCGGCACAAGCATATGGAACTGCTGATACAAACGCTCCGGAGCTGCGTGTCCCAAAATCTGTTCAACCGGCATTTGACTACTGGATGCGTGACACATGGGCAACACTAGGCCCCGACGGTTACTACTATATCACTGGAACCACTTCTACCCCCGACCGTCACTTTCCGGGACAGAGACATTGCTGGGATTGGAATGACGGTTTGTATCTTTGGCGCTCCAAAGACCTGAAGATATGGGAAGCCATGGGACGAATCTGGTCAATGGAAAAAGACGGTACCTGGCAGAAAGATCCCAAAGTATATAAAGAGGGAGAGAAATATGCGAAGAAGTCTATCAATAATGATCCGATGGATAACCGTTTCCACGCTGTATGGGCACCGGAAATGCACTATATAAAGAGTGCGAAAAATTGGTTTATTGTAGCCTGCATGAATCAATCGGCAGGCGGAAGAGGCTCTTTTATTCTGCGGAGTACTACCGGGAAGCCGGAGGGACCTTATGAAAATATCGAAGGTAACGAGGATAAAGCCATTTTTCCAAACATTGACGGAAGCCTGTTTGAAGATACGGATGGTACCGTATATTTTGTCGGTCACAACCACTATATAGCACGCATGAAACCAGATATGAGTGGTTTGGCAGAAGAGATAAAGACATTAAAAGAAAGTAAATACTCTCCGGAGCCGTATGTTGAAGGAGCATTCATCTTTAAATATGATGGAAAATATCATTTGGTACAAGCTATCTGGGCACACCGCACGGTGAAGGGGGACACTTATGTCGAGAAGGAAGGGTTAACTAATAAGAAAACTCGTTATAGCTATGATTGTATCATTGCCACTGCCGACAATGTATATGGTCCTTATGGTAAACGGTATAACGCAATTACCGGCGGCGGACACAACAATCTGTTTCAGGATAAGGATGGCAACTGGTGGGCAACCATGTTTTTTAACCCTCGTGGCGCACAGGCGGCCGAATATAAAGTGACATGTCGGCCGGGATTGATTCCGATGCTTTATGAAAACGGAAAATTTAAACCTAATCACAATTATCAGGCAAAATGAAAACATCACTATTGATAACCGGGGGATTGGCTTTCGGAGCAATGACTTTTGCACAAGAAAAGCCTAATATCATTGTTATATTGGCGGACGATCTGGGTTTCTCCGATTTAGGTTGCTACGGAGGAGAAGTACAGACACCGGTATTGGATAAGATGGCCAAACAGGGTGTCCGTATGACACAAATGTATAACAGTGCGCGGAGTTGTCCGTCACGTGCCAATTTATTAACCGGACTTTATCCGCATCAGACAGGGTTAGGACACATGGATGCAACCCGTCCGGCATGGCCGAAAGGATATGCCGGCTTTCGTTCCAATTCTGACAACGTTACCATTGCCGAAGTATTAAAAGATGCCGGATATTTCACAGCCATGTCCGGTAAATGGCATCTGGGCAAAACCGCCAATCCGATAAACCGAGGTTTCCAGGAATATTATGGTTTGTTAGGTGGATTCAATTCTTTTTGGAATCCGGACGTATATACCCGATTGCCTAAGGATCGTAACCCACGTCAATATAAAGAGGGAGAATTTTATGCTACTAACGTAATAACCGATTATGCCATAGACTTTATTAATCAGGCACATCAGGAAGAAAAACCTTTGTTTCTGTATTTGGCATACAATGCTGCTCATTTTCCGTTGCACGCTCCGAAAGAAGTAACGGATAAATATATGAAGATTTACCTGCAGGGTTGGGATAAGATTCGAGATCAACGTTGGAAACGAATAGTAAAGATGGGGCTTTTGCAAGGAAAACCAGCATTAAGCCCGCGTGGTGTTGTTCCCGAAAGTTTGTTTGAGGATGAGACACATCCGCTGCCTGCCTGGGATTCTTTAACAAAGGAACAGCAGACTGACCTGGCTCGCCGTATGGCTATTTATGCTGCCATGATAGATATTATGGATACCAATATTGGTCGGGTATTGGATACTTTACAGAAGAACGGTGAACTGGATAATACATTTATCATGTTCATGTCGGACAACGGAGCTTGTGCCGAATGGCATGAATTTGGTTTCGACAAGCAAACTGGAACAGAATATCATACTCATGTTGGTGCTGAATTAGACCAGATGGGACTACCGGGAACTTATCATCATTACGGAACCGGCTGGGCAAACGTTTGTTGTACCCCATTTACACTTTATAAACATTATGCGCATGAAGGTGGAATATCCACTCCTTGCATTATCCAGTGGGGTAAACAGATTAAGCACAAAGGCAGTATTGACCATCAACCGGCACAATTCTCGGATATCATGGCAACTTGCATCGAACTGGCAGGGACTAAATATCCCGAAGAATACGAAGGAAGAAAGATTGTACCTACACCGGGCAAGTCAATCCTTCCTATTGTACGCGGTGAAGAAATGCCGGACCGTTATATCTATGCGGAACATGAAGGTAATCGTATGGTACGCAAAGGTGACTGGAAACTGGTCTCTGCGAATTTTAGAGGTGATGAATGGGAACTCTATAATATCAAAGAAGACCGCACAGAACAACATAATCTGATAAAGGAATACCCTGAAATGGCAAAGGAACTGGAAGACGCTTATTTTGAGTGGGCAGACCATAGTGATGTGCTTTATTTCCCGAAGGTTTGGAATACTTATAATAAAGGACGCCGGAAGGACTTTAAAGAATATAGAGATAAGTAGGAAAACACAGTAGGAAAGAAAAGATAGGAACTTATGAACAAGAAACTACTAATTGCAGTATTTGTAAGTGCTATGGCACATACGTTCGCTTGCGCAGCAAGCCCGAAAGAAAATAGAATGAAAACAGTTTGGGCTGATAAAGTTACGTCGGAAAATGTATGGCAGAGTTATCCGCGTCCTCAGTTACAACGTTCGCAATGGATGAATCTGAACGGGTTATGGCAGTATGCGGTTACTACTCAGGATACACCTAAAAAAGAAGTGAAGTTCGAGGGACAGATTCTCGTTCCGTTTGCTATCGAATCTTCCCTTTCGGGGGTGCAGCGTTCTTTTCTGCCTACCGAGAAATTGTGGTATCAGCGTAACTTTACCCTTGATGACGCATGGAAAGGAAAAACAGTGATTTTGCATTTCGGAGCTGTAGATTATGAATGTCAGGTATGGGTAAACAACAAATTGGCGGGCATTCATAAAGGGGGGAATAATCCTTTCTCTTTCGATGTAACCAAATTGCTGAGAAAAGGTGGTTCGCAACTTGTTGAGGTTGCTGTTATCGACCCTACGGATACGGAGTCAATTTCCCGTGGCAAGCAACAGTTGGAGCCGAAAGGTATCTGGTATTCTCCGGTATCCGGTATTTGGCAGACTGTGTGGTTGGAGGCTGTAAATTCAACCCATATTCTTCAGGTTCTTCCTACAGCTGATATTCATAAAAAGACGGTTAGTCTGGACATCAGTGTAGCTAAAGCCAAAGGAGGAGAAAAAGTAAAAGTGGAATTACTGGACGAAGGTAAGGTAGTGGGTACGACAGAGCAAAAATTAGCCTCAAAGATAGAAATGGAAGTTCCGGAGGCTGTTCTTTGGAGTCCGTCTTCTCCGAAACTTTACCATCTGAATATTGAGTTGTTAAGTCAAGGACAAGTAATAGATCAGGTAAAAAGCTATTTTGCGATGCGTGAGGTCAGTATCCGCAAAGATGAATGTGGTTACCAGCGTATTTGTCTGAATGGTGATCCAATATTCCAGTATGGAACACTGGATCAAGGCTGGTGGCCGGATGGTTTGCTGACACCTCCTTCCGAAGAAGCAATGCTTTGGGATATGGTTCAGCTCAAAAATATGGGATTTAATACCATACGCAAACACATTAAAGTAGAACCGGAGCAATATTATTATTATGCCGATTCGTTGGGTTTGATGATGTGGCAGGATATGGTATCCGGCTTCTCTACCGAAAGAAAAGACGAAGAACATATTAAGCCCAATGCGCAAACGGACTGGAATGCACCCGCATCACATACTAACCAATGGCAACAGGAGATGTTCGAGATGATTGACCGTCTGCGTTTTTATTCCTGTATCACAACGTGGGTAATCTTCAATGAAGGATGGGGACAGCATAATACGGTAGAAATAGTGGAAAAGGTAATGGAATACGATAAAAGCCGTATCATTGACGGAGTAACCGGCTGGACAGACAGAGGAGTAGGCCATATGTATGATGTACACAATTATCCGTCTGCTTCCATGATTTTGCCCGCTTGTAATGGCAATCGGATTTCTGTCTTAGGAGAATTCGGAGGGTATGGATGGGCCATCAAAGAACATCTGTGGAATCCCGGTATGCGGAACTGGGGATATAAAAATATTGATGGAGCAATGGCGCTGATGGATAACTATGGTCGTCTGGTCTATGATTTGGAGACATTGATAGCACAGGGGCTGAGTGCGGCGATTTATACACAAACCACTGATGTCGAAGGTGAAGTAAATGGTCTGATTACTTATGACCGGAAAGTTATTAAAATTCCGGAAGGCTTGTTGCATATCATGCACGATCGTTTATATCATGTCAATCCGGCGAAAGTCATTACTTTGGTGCCCGACGCTCAGAATGGGAGTGCGGTCAGCCGTGCAGTCAGCCTTAACGGGCAGGAGTCGAAAATGACCTCTTTGCCTTTCGATTGCCCTCCCCGTTCGGAAATTGTGTCGGAAACTTCATTTGATGTCAATGATGAATTCAGCCATTTGTCTTTGTGGGTGCGTGCTACCGGAGATGTGAAGGTATGGTTGAATGGAGTGGAGGTCTTTTCGCAGGAGGTGAAACAAACCAGGCAATATAATCAGTACAATATCAGTAATTATTGCCGATATTTGCGAAAAGGAAAGAATGAGTTGAAAATCGAAGTACGGGAAACTAAAAAGATGAGCTTTGATTTCGGTTTGAGGGCTTACTGATCGGACACGTTTTTATTCCCAAGACTTGCAATAATTTCTCAAAGAAGGCTGTCGGTTTCTGAAAGACTTTTATCTTTGCAGATATAATACATATGGCGCTATGA
>DXOJ01000826.1 GCA_019412865.1 Bacteroides sp.
CAGCATTTGAAAGACCAGCACGATGGTAATTTAGCTACAGCTTTCAATTAATAATTTAGATAATCGTATGAAGTTAGATAAATTTATTAATCGTCCGGTACTATCAACGGTTATTTCTATTTTGATAGTCATTCTGGGTGCTATCGGACTGGCAACACTGCCAATCACCCAGTATCCGGACATTGCGCCTCCTACCGTATCGGTAAGGGCCACTTATACGGGTGCCAGCGCGTCGACCGTATTGAATTCCGTGATTGCCCCGCTAGAGGAACAAATCAATGGTGTGGAAAATATGATGTATATGACCTCCAACGCATCCAACACCGGTGCAGGTGATATATCCATCTATTTTAAACAGGGAACAGACCCAGATATGGCTGCCGTTAACGTGCAGAACCGTGTTTCTATGGCACAGGGATTACTGCCTGCCGAAGTAACCAAAGTCGGTGTGACAACTCAGAAACGCCAGACTTCCATGCTAGTGGTGTTCTCTCTTTACGACGAAAGTGATACATATACAGAATCATTTATCGAAAACTATGCTAAGATCAACCTGATTCCGCAAGTTCAGCGTGTACCGGGTGTGGGTGATGCCTCTGTGATGGGACAGGACTACTCTATGCGTATCTGGCTACGTCCGGACGTAATGGCGCAATACAAGCTGGTTCCGGGCGACGTATCCGCAGCCTTGGCAGAACAGAACGTGGAAGCTGCTCCGGGACAATTCGGTGAACGCAGCAACCAGACTTTCCAATATACCATCCGCTACAAAGGACGTCTGCAACAACCGGAGG
Organism: Bacteroides sp.; assembly: GCA_019412865.1. GTDB lineage: Bacteria > Bacteroidota > Bacteroidia > Bacteroidales > Bacteroidaceae > Bacteroides. Next base: position 795 of record DXOJ01000826.1, read on the forward strand.
AATTCGAAAATATCGTCATCAAATCTTTGCCCGACGGTGAAGTGCTTCGCCTGAACGATATTGCAGAAATCCAACTGGACCGTTTGGGATACAACTTTACCAACCGTGTAAACGGACATAAGGCTGTAACCTGTATCGTTTATCAGATGGCAGGAACAAATGCGACACAAACCATCAGCGACATTCAGGTGTTGCTGGATGAAGCGTCCAAATCACTGCCTGCCGGTTTGAAGATAAACGTATCCATGAATGCCAACGACTTCTTGTTCGCTTCTATCCATGAGGTATTGAAAACATTGATCGAGGCATTTATTCTGGTATTTATCGTAGTATATATCTTCCTGCAGGACTTACGTTCTACATTGATTCCGACCATTGCCATCCCGGTAGCTCTTATCGGTACATTCTTTATCCTGTCCTTAGTAGGATTCAGTTTGAACTTGTTGACGTTATGTGCGCTCGTGCTTGCTATCGCGATTGTGGTCGACGATGCGATTGTGGTCGTCGAGGGTGTGCATGCCAAGCTTGACCAAGGTTATACATCTGCCCGTCTGGCTTCTATCGATGCCATGAATGAATTGGGTGGTGCTATCGTATCTATTACGTTGGTCATGATGGCTGTATTCGTTCCGGTAAGTTTCATGGGAGGTACAGCAGGAACATTCTATCGTCAGTTCGGTATGACTATGGCTATCGCTATCGGTCTGTCCGCATTGAACGCATTGACTTTGAGTCCGGCTTTGTGCGCCGTTCTTCTGAAACCTCACAAAAAAGAAGATGGAACAACGGAAGACTCCACATTGAAAGAACGTATGAAAGTAGCCTATACGGCAGCCCATACAACTATGATCAACAGATATACCGAAGCTATCGGGAAGATGTTGCATCCGGGAATTACACTTACTTTCACGCTTATTGCCATTCTCGGCATGATCTTTGGTTTGTTCAGTATCAATCCGATAGTTACTGCTATTTTCGTAGTGCTTAGTATTCTGGCACTGATTGGAATGAGTACGAAGAAGTTTAAAAACAGATTCAACGATACATACGAATCAATCCTGAAACGTTATAAGAAACGAGTACTGTTCTTTATCCAGAAGAAATGGTTGTCTATGGGATTAGTTGTCGCTTCCATTGCGATACTTGTATTCTTCATGAACACCACCCCGACAGGTATGGTACCTAATGAAGATACCGGAACACTGATGGGAGCAGTAACATTACCTCCGGGTACTTCTCAAGACCGTTCCGAAGAGATTTTGGCACGTGTAGACAGTCTGATCGCTTCCGATCCTGCGGTATTGTCACGTACAATGATTTCCGGATTCAGCTTTATCGGTGGTCAGGGACCTTCCTATGGTTCTTTCATTATCAAACTGAAAGACTGGGACGAACGTTCCATGATACAGAATTCAGACGTTGTGGTCGGCTCCTTATATATGCGTGCACAGAAGATTATCAAAGAAGCACAAGTATTGTTCTTCGCTCCTCCTATGATCCCGGGTTACTCGGCATCTACGGATATTGAAGTGAATATGCAGGATAAGACCGGTGGTGATCTGAACAAATTCTTCGATGTGGTTAATGATTATACGGCAGCATTGGAAGCACGTCCGGAAATTAATTCAGCAAAGACTTCCTTCAACCCGAATTTCCCGCAATACATGATTGACATTGATGCGGCAGCTTGTAAAAAAGCTGGCATCAGCCCGAGCGATATCCTCACTACTATGCAAGGATATTACGGAGGTTTGTACGCATCCAACTTCAATCGTTTCGGTAAGATGTATCGTGTTATGATTCAGTCAGATCCGTTATCACGCAAAAACCTGGAATCTTTAAAAAATATCAAGGTGCGTAATAGTGCAGGCGAGATGGCCCCGATTGCCCAGTTCATTTCTGTGGAGAAAGTATATGGTCCGGATATTATTAGTCGTTTCAACCTTTATACCTCTATGAAAGTAATGGTAGCTCCGGCAAGTGGTTATACATCCGGTCAGGCATTGACGGCTCTTGCCGAAGTTGCTCAAGAAAACCTGCCTACCGGTTATACGTATGAACTAGGAGGTATGGCGCGTGAAGAGGCTCAAAGTAGCGGAAGTGCTACCGGACTGATTTTTGTACTCTGTTTTGTATTCGTTTACTTATTGTTGAGTGCACAGTACGAAAGTTACATTCTTCCATTGGCCGTATTATTATCCATTCCGTTCGGTCTGTTAGGCAGTTTCCTGTTTGTGAATGGTGTAAGTGCTATCGGTAATATTTCGGCATTGAAGATGATTCTGGGTACGATGTCAAACAATATCTATATGCAGATCGCGTTAATCATGTTGATGGGTCTGTTGGCGAAGAATGCCATCTTGATCGTAGAGTTCGCCCTAGATCGTCGCAAGATGGGTATGAGTATCACTTGGGCAGCTGTATTGGGTGCCGGTGCTCGTCTCCGCCCGATTCTGATGACATCATTGGCGATGGTAGTCGGTTTGCTTCCGTTGATGTTTGCCTTCGGTGTAGGTGCCCACGGTAACCGTACACTAGGTACTGCCTCTATCGGTGGTATGTTAATCGGTATGATTTGCCAAATTTTCATCGTTCCTGCCTTGTTTGTTATCTTCCAGTATCTGCAAGAGAAAGTTAAACCGATGGAATGGGAAGATATTGACAATGCAGATGCCGTAACAGAGATTGAACAATACGCTAAATAATGAAATTCGATATGAAGAAACAGATTCTATATATGTTGTGCGCAACTGCTCTCTTGAGCAGCTGCCACATCTATAAGTCGTATGACAGACCCGAAGATATCACTACTTCCGGCCTGTATCGCGATCCGGTAGCGGATAATGATACACTGGCTTCGGATACAGCTAACTTCGGAAATCTGCCGTGGAGAGAAGTCTTCACCGACCCGCAACTCCAGTCACTCATCGAAGCAGGACTGAAACAAAATACGGACCTCTTGTCTGCTGCACAGAATGTGAAAGCGGCAGAAGCATCCCTGATGTCGGCACGTTTGGCTTATGCTCCGTCACTGGGATTGTCTCCGCAAGGAACGATTAGCAGCTTCGACAAGAACGCAGCTACAAAAACTTATTCATTACCTGTCACAGCTAGTTGGCAAATTGATTTGTTTGGTCAGCTACTGAATGCTAAACGGAGTGCCCAGGTTACTCTGAAGCAAACTAAGGCTTACCGCCAGGCAGTACAGACACAGGTTATCTCTAACGTCGCCAATATGTATTATACATTAATGATGTTGGACCGCCAGTTGGAAATAACCAAGGCTACAGCAGAAATTCTGAAAAAGAATGCAGAAACGATGGAAGCCATGAAAGATGCGGCCATGTATAGCATCAATTCAGCTGGTGTAGAACAAAGTAAAGCCGCTTACGCACAGGTACTTGCCAGTATTCCTGATATCGAGCAGAGTATCCGCGAAACGGAAAATGCACTGTCTACTCTTTTGGGAGAGGCTCCCCATGCCATCAAGCGTGGTGAATTGGAAGCACAAGTACTTCCAACCGAACTTTCCGCCGGTGTGCCTATTCAGCTATTATCCAATCGTCCGGACGTAAAAGCAGCCGAAATGTCATTGGCTAGTTGCTATTATAATACCAACTCGGCTCGTGCCGCTTTCTATCCGCAAATCACACTTAGCGGTTCAGCAGGATGGACAAATAATTCAGGAGCCGGAATCGTTAATCCCGGCAAATTGTTGGCCTCTGTTGTCGGTTCACTGACACAGCCATTGTTCTACCGCGGACAGAACATTGCTCGCCTGAAAGCTGCTAAAGCGCAGGAAGAACAAGCGAAATTATCTTTCCAACAAGCCTTATTGAATGCTGGTAGTGAGGTTAGCAATGCGCTAAGTTTATACCAAAAGACCAGTGAAAAGGTAGAATCTCGCCAAATGCAGGTAGAATCTGCTAAAAAAGCTTCGGAAGATACAAAAGAATTGTTTAACTTAGGGACCTCAACCTACCTGGAAGTATTGTCTGCACAACAGTCTTACCTGAGCGCACAAATCTCTCAGGTTTCTGATTGCTTTGATCGAATGCAGGCAGTAGTAAGCCTTTACCAGGCACTGGGTGGTGGAAGAGAAGAATAACTTTAAACATATACTATTATGATTAGTCCGTTAGCTTACGTAGATCCCGAAGCAAAGCTAGGCAAGAATGTAACTGTTCTGCCTTTTGCCTACATCGAAAAGAATGTAGAGATCGGAGATGACTGCGTCATCATGTCTTACGCTAGTATCCTGCAAGGTACTAAAATGGGAAAAGGAAACAAGGTACATCAGAATGCTGTCCTCGGAGCGGAACCACAAGATTTCCACTATACTGGAGAAGAAAGCAGCCTGATTATCGGAGATAATAACGATATTCGTGAGAATGTAGTAATCAGCCGCGCTACATTTGCCGGCAATGCTACCAAAATCGGAAACGGAAACTACCTGATGGATAAAGTACATCTTTGCCATGACGTACAAATCAACAATAACTGTGTGGTAGGTATCGGCACCACTATTGCAGGAGAATGTACGTTGGATGATTGCGCTATCCTAAGTGGAAATGTCACCTTGCACCAGTATTGCCATATAGGTAGCTGGACACTGATACAGAGTGGATGCCGTATATCTAAAGATGTACCTCCATACGTTATCATGTCAGGAAATCCGGTAGCATATCACGGTGTAAACGCCGTAGTTCTTTCTCAACATCACAACACATCGGAAAGAATCCTTCGTCACATCGCTAATGCATACCGTTTGATTTATCAGGGTAATTTCAGCGTTCAGGATGCCGTACAGAAGATTATCGACCAGGTTCCTATGAGTGAAGAAATCGAGAATATTGTAAATTTCGTGAAGAACTCGGAAAGAGGGATTGTGAAATAAACAATATAACATCTATAAAAAGAAAGGGTGATGCTCAAAAAAAGCGTCACCCTTCTTTTTTATAGATGGATGACGCAATAGATAATATTTTTACAAATGGAGGATACTTCAGTGATTCAGCAACACTAGTGATTCATCTTCAAATCCAGAAATTCAATTCATCATTCAAATTCCAAAGTACCGAAAAAATCGGGGCGATGGAAATCCGGTTGGTCAATCTCTATCGGATTCCATGAAAGAAAATGAGGAGTCTGCAACTCATCACCACACTTATAGAAATTAGCTTTTATCTCCTTTCCATCGAGTGATTCAATCTGATGCTTAAAGAATACAGCATACGGAATGATGAGAGCAACTTCCCAGTCTGTCTCCTCGACACGTTCTGCAAAAGGCTGATTACCCAGACTAGACCAACGTTGTACGAGAGCAGTCACTTCTTTCGGTGCATGTTCCCGGTTGTTACGAACTGGGCCGGCACCTATCAGGATAGTTCCGATGCAATTACATTCTATATTATAATAGATCCCGTCGCCTGCAGGTATAGAAAAGAATTCCACACAAGAGTCAGTCCATACAGAACCGTTATCTTCTCCATACTTGGCACGTACACTCTCCTCTTTCACTTTAAAATGTAGCAAGATTGAGTTCTGCGTGTGAGCAATTCGAAAATTCACTTTAGGTTTGTAAGGATATTCAGCCCAATTGACACACTGGATCGGCTGAAAATCTATTTTTTCTTCATCGAATAGTTTAGGAAGCGAACAAGCCTCCACGTTAGCCGCACTAATTTTCTTTACTTTCATATATCTTTCGTTTGAATGATACAAATATAGTTACTTTCTTCTAATAAGGTTCACTGAAATCGAATAAAAACAATATATTTGCATAGATGTAAACACCTTAAAAAATAAATTAGTGAGAAAAGTAATTCTTTTATTTCTGCTATTTTTAAGCGTAGCTGGAGTCCGCACACAAGGTCAAAACATCACTTTTAGCCACTTGACCACGGACGACGGACTCTCCCAATTTTCTGTCAATAGCCTTTATATTGATGAACGGGGGATTATATGGATTGGCACGCGTGAAGGACTGAACCGGTATAACGGTAACGATATCAAAAGTTTCAAACTTAATAAAAACGATCCGAACAGTTTGTTCAGCAATACAGTGCTGCGTATCACCGGAAACAAAAACGGGAAGGTATACCTGCTCTGTACGGACGGGGTAGCAGAGTTCGATCTGACCACACAAAGATTCAAAACGTTGCTGCAAGGCAATGTGGATGCTATTTATTTCAACGAGAAATTATATATCGGGAAAAGAGAAGAAGTGTTTGTATATAATGAAAGTACCGGAAACTTCGATCTCTACTATCATCTTGCCGGAAAAGATATCACCCTCTCCTGTCTCCACCTGGACGAAAAGAAAAATCTGTGGATGGGAACTACCAGTAACGGACTTTACTGTTTATCGGGAGACAAAAAGATTTCCCAACCTGTCACAAGAGGTAATATCGCGAGTATTTACGAAGATTCGTCTAAAGAATTATGGATCTGTACCTGGGAAGAAGGACTCTACCGGATAAAAACAGATAGTACCATTGAGAACTTCCGTCATGATCCTAAAAATCCAAACAGTATTTGCACCGACTTCGTAAGGAGTTGCTGTGAAGATAATGCAGGAAATCTGTGGATAGGAACCTTTCACGGGTTAAATCGCTATGAAAAGAGTACAGGTAAATTCCAACTTTACACTGCCAACGCGAACAAACCCGACGGACTTACCCACTCCTCCATCTGGTGCATCGTCAAAGATGAACAAGGAACAATTTGGCTGGGTACTTATTTCGGAGGTGTCAACTATTTCAATCCGGAATATGAAATCTATACCCGCTACAAGACGGGAGATACAGAAAAAGAAGGTTTAAGTAGCCCGATTGTTGGCAGAATGACTGAAGATAAAGACGGAAACTTATGGATCTGTACTGAAGGCGGTGGCGTGAATGTGTACGACCGGAAAAACAACACCTATCGGTGGTATCGCCACGAAGAGGGCAAAAATAGCATTTCCCATAACAATGTCAAAGCAATCTACTACGACCGGACTAATGAAATCATGTGGATAGGTACACACTTGGGAGGATTGAACAAACTCGACCTGCGTACCAACCGTTTCACAGTCTACCGGATGAAAGCCGGAGACCCAACCTCACTACCTTCGGATATCGTCCGAGACATTGTACCTTATAAGGACAAGCTGGTTGTCGCCACACAAAACGGTGTTTGTCTTTTCAATCCGGCAACAGGTGCTTGCCAACAACTCTTCAAAGAGACGAAAGAAGGAAGAGGTATTGGCATGGTAGCCAGTCTTTGCATTGATAAAGACGGTACATTGTGGATTGCGGCTACCGGAGAGGGTGTTTATTCTTACCGGTTCGACAGCGGTAAACTTACTAATTATCCACACAATCCCGCTAATCCGAACAGTCTTAGCAACAATAATATCAACAGTATCATGCAGGACAGTAACGGTAATCTATGGTTCTGCACCTCCGGAAGCGGTCTCGACCGTTACCGTAAGACAAGTGATGACTTTGAAAACTTCGATGTACAGACAGATGGTTTATCCAGCGACTGTATCTACGAAGTATGCGAATCGTCCATACAGAAAGGCGACTTATTGTTGATTACCAATCAAGGATTCTCACAGTTTGACTATCCAAGCAAGAAATTCTATAATTACGGTACGGAAAACGGATTCCCGTTGACTGCCGTCAATGAAAACGCACTATTTGTGACACATGACGGAGAAGTATTCCTTGGCGGTATTCAGGGAATGATTTCTTTCTGGGAGAAGAAATTACATTTCACTCCCAAATCGTATAATATCATTCTTTCCCGCCTGCTTGTCAACGGAAAAGAAGTAGTTCCGGGAGATGAAAGCGGCATTCTGGAACAGTCGATCTGTCATACTCCGGAAATCAGTCTGAAAGCGAATCAATCGATGTTTAGCATCGAATATGCCACTTCCAACTTCATCCCTGCGAACAGAGATGAAATTCTCTATCGCCTGGAGGGTTTCTCGGACGAATGGAACCATACTTACCGGAAGCAAACGCTGATTACTTATACAAACCTGAATCCGGGTAAATATACCCTTGTCATCAAATCACAGAGGGAAGGAATAAAAGAGGCCAGACTGCTGATTATCGTACTCCCTTCATGGTATGAGACATGGTGGGCTTACCTGATTTATACCATTGTCACTATCAGCCTGTTATGGTATCTTATTCAGAACTATAATTCGCGCATCAAACTCCGTGAGTCTTTGAAGTACGAAAAGAAGCATATTGAAGACCTCGAAGCATTGAACCAGTCGAAACTCCGTTTCTTCACTAACATCTCACATGAATTCCGCACACCGTTAACGCTGATTGTGGGACAAGTGGAAACTTTGCTGCAGGTGCAGACATTTACGCCTAACATATATAATAAGGTGTTGGGAATCTACAAGAACAGTCTCCAATTACGGGAACTGATTACGGAACTACTTGATTTTCGTAAACAGGAACAGGGTCACATGAAGATCAAAGTTAGCCAGCACAATCTGGTTAACTTCCTGTATGAGAATTATCTGCTCTTCCTCGAATATGCGAGCAGTAAACAAATCAACTTCAAGTTCAACAAACAGAAGGATGACATTGAAGTATGGTATGACCAAAAGCAGATGCAGAAAGTAATAAACAACCTGCTGTCTAATGCAGTGAAGCATACCAAGGCCGAAGATACAATTTCGATTAATGTATCGCAGGAGAAAGACCATGTCATCATTGAAATAAAAGATACCGGGACAGGTATCGCCGCTGCCGAAATTGATAAGATATTCGACCGTTTCTATCAGACCGAACATCTCAACTCGCTGAATACCGGAGCCGGTACAGGCATCGGACTGGCACTGACAAAAGGTATTGTGGAACTTCATCACGGCACAATCCGGGTAGAAAGCGAACCGGGCAAAGGAAGCAGTTTCATTATCACCCTCAAACTAGGCAAGGAACACTTCACAGAAGAGCAAATAGCGAAAGATGATACGGAAACCATCCAGCAAACAGAGACTATTGTTCCTTCAGTAGAAATAATCCCTGATTCGGAATGGAAAGAAGAAGATAACAAGCGCATCGAAGACGCCAAAATGCTGATAGTGGAAGACAATGAATCTATCAAACAGATGTTAGTCGGTATTTTCGAAACATTCTATCAAGTCAGTACGGCTTCCGACGGAGTAGAAGCATTAGAGATGATACAGAAGGATATGCCGAGCATCATTTTAAGTGATGTCGTAATGCCACGCATGTCGGGTACGGAACTTTGCAAACAGATCAAGACGGACTTTAACACTTGCCATATTCCGGTGGTATTATTAACCGCACGTACTGCTATAGAGCACAATATCGAAGGTTTGAAGATTGGTGCGGATGATTATATCACGAAACCGTTTAATACCAATCTTCTGATTTCCCGCTGCAATAACCTGGTTAACTCCCGCCGGCTATTGCAAGAGAAGTTCAGCAAACAACCACAGGCTTTTGCCCAAATGTTGGCTACCAACCCGATGGATAAGGAGATGCTCGACCGCGCGATGGCCATTATCGAACGCCATCTGGACAATACGGATTTCAACGTTAATATCTTCGCCCGCGAAATGGGTATGGCACGTACGAACCTATTCACTAAACTGAAAGCAGTTACAGGCCAGACCCCGAATGATTTCATCCTAAGCATACGTCTCAAAAAAGGCGCTGTCATGTTAAGGAATAACCCGGAGCTGAATATCACGGAGATCTCTGACCGGATTGGGTTCTCCTCCTCCCGCTATTTCAGTAAATGTTTCAAGGAGATTTATCACGTCAGTCCGCTGGCTTATCGTAAAGGAGAAGAGAGCGAAGAAGAAGGGGACGGAGAAGAAACAGATTAGCAGGCAACTATACAAGCACTCTTGCAAAATAATCTTATATTATTAGGCACGGATCACACGGATTTCACGGATTAAAAAACGATGAGTATGAAAACAACAGCGTTAATCCGTGTAATCCGTGCCTAAATTTATGATATAAACGGTTTCTTAGTCCGGACATCTTCGCCCGAATAAAGAAGGTAACCTCTTAAGTGTACTATTTTGTACTTCACTTGTACATTCCTACTCATTCTTTTTCTTCCATTCGCTTATCTTTGTGTTCATTACATTATTTCCTAAAACATTCAGCATTATGAAAAACGTTTCGCGTCTACTTCCCCTATTGTCCGGCATCGTCACGCTGTCAGGATGCAATCATGCACCCCAAAAGAACAATGGGCAGAATAGCCAAAAGCCTAACATTATTTATATATTTGCAGATGATCTCGGCATTGGTGATTTAAGTTGTTATGGAGCAACAAAAGTGAGTACCCCCAACATCGACCGGCTGGCAGGACAAGGAGTACAATTCACCAATGCGTATGCAACTTCCGCCACCAGCACTCCTTCCCGTTTCGGACTCCTGACTGGTATGTATCCGTGGAGACAGGAAAACACTGGGATTGCTCCCGGCAACTCTGAACTCATCATTGACACGGCCTGCGTTACTATGGCAGATATGTTGAAAGATGCAGGATACGCAACCGGTGCAGTAGGCAAATGGCATCTGGGACTCGGTCCGAAAGGTGGAACCGACTTTAACAACAGGATTACCCCTAATGCACAAAGCATCGGTTTTGACTACGAATTTATTATTCCGGCTACCGTAGACCGTGTACCTTGTGTATTTGTAGAAAACGGACATGTCGTAGGACTGGACCCCAATGATCCTATCACCGTAAGTTACGACCACAAAGTCGGCGACTGGCCTACGGGAGAAGAGAATCCGGAGCTCGTCACTTTAAAGCCCAGTCAGGGACACAACAATACAATTATCAACGGCATTCCCCGTATCGGCTGGATGACCGGAGGAAAATCCGCCCTTTGGAAAGATGAAGACATAGCCGATATCATCACCAACAAGGCCAAGAATTTCATTGCATCCCATCAGGAAGAACCCTTCTTTTTATATATGGGTACGCAAGACGTACATGTACCGCGCATCCCTCACCCACGTTTCGCAGGCAAAAGCGGACTCGGCACTCGTGGCGACGTCATCCTGCAACTGGACTGGACCATCGGTGAAATCATGCACACACTGGACAGCCTCCACATCGCAGACAACACCATCCTGATCTTTACCAGCGATAACGGTCCTGTTATCGACGACGGCTATCAAGACCAAGCTTACGAACTTCTCAACGGACATACTCCGATGGGTATCTACCGTGGTGGGAAATACAGTGCTTACGAAGCGGGTACACGCGTTCCATTTATTGTCCGTTGGCCTGCCCGGGTGAAGCCGAACAAGCAACAAGCTCTCTTCTCTCAAATAGATGTGTATGCATCGCTCGCCTCACTTTTGGACCAACCTTTACACAAAGGAGCTGCCCCCGACAGTCAGGAACATCTGAACGTTCTCCTCGGCAAAAATAATACAAACCGTGAGTATGTCGTTCAACAGAATCTCAATAACACACTTGCCATCATAAAAGGTCAATGGAAATACATCGAACCGAGCGACGGCCCCGCTATCGAACATTGGACGAAAATGGAGTTAGGCAACGACAAACAGCCTCAACTTTACGATTTATCCTCCGATCCATCGGAGAAAACAAATGTATCAAAACAACATCCCGACATAGTGAAAGAGTTATCCGAATTACTAGAATCCATAAAAGAGAAATAGTTTATGAGAACAGAAAAATTGTATGATTTTGCACCAATCTTGAATAATTCTATCCATATTAGAATATTCAATCCGTCTATCTTTGCAAGCGTAGATTCAATAAAATCACTTAATTTTTAATATATGAAAAAACATTTATCCACTCAAACTAGAAAAAGGATGCTCTCCTCCATCGGACTGATCTTATTTTCTGTTTCTTTTGTACTTGCACAGGTACTTGTTAAAGGTACAGTGAAGGACAACTTAGGAGAAGGAGTGCCGGGAGCCAGTGTTCAGGTACAAGGTACTTCACAAGGAACAATCACTGACCTTGATGGTAAATTTGCTTTTAACGTACCCAATAAGAATTCAATATTGGTTATTTCTTTCATTGGTTATGTCACTGTAGAAATAAAGGCGGACACTCAAAAGCCAATGGTTATCACATTGAAGGAAGATACAAAGACATTGGACGAAGTGGTAGTAGTCGGCTATCAGGAAATACGCAAGAGAGACCTGACGGGTTCCGTTGCCAAAGCCAGCATGGCAGAACTGCTTAGCACTCCGACTGCTTCTTTCGGCGAGACATTAGGCGGACGTATTGCCGGTGTCAACGTAAGTTCGGGCGAAGGTATGCCGGGCGGACAGATGAACATCGTCATCCGTGGTAACAACTCTTTGACACAGGACAACTCTCCTCTTTATGTTATTGACGGTTTCCCGGTGGAAGACCCTTCAGTAGCTGCAGCCATTAACCAAAACGACATCGAGTCACTCGACTTTCTGAAAGATGCCTCCGCTACCGCTATATACGGTGCTCGTGGAGCTAATGGTGTAGTAATGATTACAACCAAGAAGGGAACAATCGGTCAACCTAAAATTAAATATGACGGGAGTTTTGGTATTCAGCATATCACCAAGACTATTCCAATGATGGATGCATACGAGTTTGTCAAACTACAGGCAGAACGTAGTCCCAAAGATATGGAAACTACTTATTTCATGAATTATGACGGCAAGCAATGGGGACTGGAAGATTACAGAAATATCCCGCAATATAACTGGCAGGATGAAATCTTCCGCAGCGCATGGATGCAAAGCCATAATGTCAGCCTGACAGGTGGTTCGGAAGGAGTACGCTATAACGCTTCCTTATCTTATTATGACCAAGACGGTATCTTGTTGGAATCAAACTACAAGCGCGTACAAGGCCGTATGGGTACTACCATCCAAAAGAAAAAACTGAAGATATATCTGACGACCAACTATTCCAGTACTACAACTACCGGTGGTTCTCCTTCCCAGAACTCATACAGTGGTATGAATAACCTGTTCTATAGTGTATGGGGATATCGCCCTGTGACAGAACCGGACAGACCATTAAACTCGTTGATGGACAATATTATGGACGATGCGATAAACAATACCAACGACTATCGTTTCAACCCTATCATGTCTTTGAAAAACGAATATCGCAAGACGTATGCGAACTATATCCAGTTCAACGGATTCGCAGAATATGAATTTATCAAAGGATTGAAGTTGAAAGTTTCCGGCGGTTACACGTTCGATACCCGCAAAGGGGAAACATTCAACAACTCGAAAACTCGTTATGGTAATCCGAAATCATCCGATAAGGTAAATGCAGAAATCTACCATTCTCAACGTGCAACATGGTTGAACGAAAACATTCTGACCTATCAGACCAATATCAAACGGAAGCATTTCTTTAATAGTATGGTAGGTGTAACCCTGCAAAATTCTGACTATGAATACTATTCATACAAAACAGTGCAAATTCCAAACGAAGCACTCGGAATGGCAGGAATGAGTGAAGGAACTCCGAGTACAACCAAATCATTAAAGAGTTCCTGGTCTATGCTTTCTTTCCTGGGACGTTTGAATTATAACTATAAATCATTGTATTACGCAACAGTTTCTTTCCGTTCCGACGGTTCTTCCAAGTTCCGTGGTGATAACCGTTTCGGTTACTTCCCTTCCGGTTCATTGGCTTGGGGATTCATGGAAGAGGATTTCATGAAACCATTGAAATCTGTTGTTTCTTCCGGTAAATTAAGAGCAAGCTGGGGATTAACCGGTAACAACCGCGTAGGTGAATATGACACATATGCTTTATATCAGATATTAAAAGATAAAGTTGGAGATTTTATTTCGATCGGTAGCCTACCAAGTGGTGTATATCCGTTCGAAAACAGTCTGACAAGTGTAGGTACAGTGCCTACTTCTTTAAGAAACAGAAAACTGAAATGGGAAACGACCGAGCAGTGGAATCTGGGTCTGGACTTGGGCTTCCTGGACGAACGTATCGGACTAACCGTAGACTGGTATCGTAAAACGACTCGTGATTTGTTGCTGAATACTGCACTTCCCACTTCTTCCGGCTATTTCAGTGCCATGAAGAATGTAGGAAAGGTACGCAACCAAGGTGTCGAATTTACCTTGAACACGACCAATATCAGGAACCGCCATTTCTCTTGGACTACCAACTTTAATATCGCATTCAACAAGAACAAAGTATTGGAATTGGCCGAAAACCAATCCTCTCTGTTGAGTGCAGCCAAATTTGACCAGAACTACAACTCACAATACAGCTACATTGCCAAAGTGGGTTATCCGATGGGAATGATGTACGGATTCATCTATGAAGGTACATACAAATATGAAGATTTTGATAAAGTGGGCGATACATATACACTGAAACGTAATGTTCCTTACTTCTCTTCCGAAAGCAATACACAACCGGGTATGCCGAAATACGCAGACTTGAATGGTGACGGCATTATCGACGATAACGACCGTACTATGATCGGTAACGGTATGCCGAAACATACAGGTGGATTTACCAACAATTTCGAATACAAAGGATTCGACTTGAGTATCTTCTTCCAATGGTCGTATGGAAACGATGTATTGAATGCCAACCGCCTGTTCTTCGAGAACAGCAATAAGACACGCGACTTGAACCAATACGCAAGTTACGCAAATCGTTGGACACCGGAAAACCCGGAAAGCAATATTCCGAGAGCTACCGACTCCGGCTCTAACAAAGTGTTCTCTACACGTATTATCGAAGACGGTTCTTTCCTTCGTCTGAAAACCGTATCTTTAGGATATACACTGCCGAAGCAACTGACCAAGAAATGGAAGATAGACAATGCGCGTGTATTCGTTGCAGGTCAGAATCTATGGACATGTACAGGATATTCCGGTTACGATCCGGAAGTATCTATCCGTGAAGGCGCACTGACTCCGGGACTGGACTTCTCCGCTTATCCGAGAGCCTACTCTATCAGTTTTGGTATAAACTTAGGTTTCTAATCAATCATCCTTCAAACAATTATGTATATGAAAACAATAAAAATAATCATCATATCACTTCTTGTCGGACTTAACCTGACTTCCTGCGATTTCCTGGAAAAAGACCCGACGTACACTACCCCTGAAAATTACTTCAAGAATGAAGCGGATGCTGCCTCTTGGCTAACAGGAACCTATGCTATTCTGGGGCAAAGTTCCTTCTACGGAAATGAATTCTTATACCTTGTAGGAGGTGACGATCTGGGACACTATGGAGGGGCTAACCGCGGACCTAACAAAAGTGGCTTGATCTGCAACAATGCCAATACGAGTGATCCGACTGTTGCAGCATTGTGGTATACCTTATACTCCGGTATCAACAGAGCCAATATTTTCCTGGAGAATATTGATGCAGTGCCCGATATAAACGATGATACCCGCAAGCAGTATAAAGCGGAAGCCCGCTTCTTACGCGCATTCTATTATTTCACTTTGGTAGAATGTTGGGGAGATGTACCTTTTAAGACTACTTCTACAGAAGATGCTTACAATCTCTCTATTCCACGTACGGACAAACAGACGATTTATGACTTTATCATCAAAGAGATGTATGGTTCTGCCGAGGATCTTAAATCTGCTCAAGAGTTGAACTATTTGCCGGGACGTGTTTCCAAATCGGCAGCTTGGGGAATGCTGGCACGTGTGTATATGTTCAGAGCCGGTGAGCCTAAACGTGACAAGGAAGTAGGTTTGGCCAACAGTACGACCAGCGCCGAGATTACAGAATATTTCAAGAAGGCAAGTTACTATGCGCAGTTAGTTAAAAACGAAGGTCATTCACTGACTGCCAAATATTGGGATTTCTTTATCGACATTTGTTCTGACAAGTATAACACAGCTCTCAATAAGGATGGTGCCAAAGCTAATGAGAGTATCTGGGAGGTAGAATTTGCTGGTAACCGTTCAACGGATGTACGCGCAGAAGGTAGAATTGGTAATATCATCGGTATTCAGGGAAAAGACCTTTCTTCCAAAGCCTCCATCACCGGTAAAGGTGACCCGGGTTATGCATACGCTTTTATCTGGAATACTCCTAAGCTACTGGAATTGTATGAAGCAAACGGTGACATTGACCGTTGCAACTGGAATATAGCTCCATTCACCTACACCCAATCAGCAGGAGAAGGCACTCCGGTAGACGGTCGTGAATTTGTGAAAGGAAAAAGAGATGAAGTGGAACAACAATATTGGGATCAATCCTTCAGCTATGGCAAAACAGATCCAGGTTCTACTTACGGTGATCGCGAATCGAAGAATGATGCTAATAAGAACCGTAACAGAGCTGCTGCCAAATATCGTAGAGAATATGAAGCAGACAAGAAGAGCAAGAACGATACTTCCATCAACTTTCCTCTTCTCCGCTACTCTGACATTCTGCTGATGATTGCAGAAGCTGAAAATGAAGTCAACCATGGTCCTAATGATCTTGCTTATGAGTGTATCAATGCAGTAAGAGAACGTGCAGGAATCAGCAAGCTTCAAGCAAATCTGGATGAAGAGAACTTCCGCAAAGCTATCAAAGACGAACGCGCTATGGAACTCTGCTTCGAATATACACGACGTTTCGACCTGATCCGTTGGGGAGACTATTACAAACTGATGCAGGAACAAGTGGACAAGGCACAGACTGACGAATCCTGGAAATTCGGAATCAATGTATACACTTACTTCAATATTCCGAAGTCTTACAACTATTTCCCGATTCCTGCCAATGAAATAGGATCGAACGGTGCTATTAAAACGAATAATCCGGGTTGGTAAATCTCTTATTAACTTTAAAAAGAAAAAGGATATGAAGACAATATATAAAAGTTTGATGACTATCGCTTTTGCCGGACTCTGTCTCGCTTCATGCGACAAGGAATTGAAAGAAGAGACAGCAATGGAAGTTGGCGTGGTGACAGACAGCAATGTAAGCTTCGATGGCAAAACTGTGACTGTAAAGAAAGGAAGCCCGGTAACGTTCAGCTTCGATGGTGACCCTGATTTTATCAGTTTCTTCAGCGGCGAGATAGGCCACGAATACAAACACCGGAACAGAATTGAAATGCAACCGGAAGACGTAGAAAAATGTGAAATCAACTTCTCCGTAGTATATGACTATGGTAGTGCGAAAACCATCGAAGGTTCTACTCACATATTAATATCCGATCAATTCGAAGGAATTAGTGGCAACAATGTGGAAAAAGACAAAGAAGCAGTTACTAATTGCGAATGGACAGAACTTGTCAGCCAAGATGAGCTTCCTAAAGCAACCAAAGATACTAAAGACTATTCTTGTCCTTTAATATCTTACTTGGGTAAAGAAATCAGCATTGCTTTCCGCCTCAACCCTCTTGATAATAGCAGCACAATGCCTGTAATACATATTAAAGGCTTACAGCTTAATCTGGAGTTCAACAATGGAAAATCAACCACAATTAATGCAAAGAACTTCGAATTCTCGGCTTTAAATGTAACCTACAATTTAGATGATCTTTCAAAAAACAACACTCATCTTACCAAATTGAAGGAAGCATTAGGAAATAAAAACCTCACACTTGAAGAGATGAAAAGCGCAGAATATGCAGATAAAATAGCATATGCTACTGTAGACGGTAATATTCCTTATTTCTGGAGAATTAGCCAGCCAAGCGATTTCGTAACCAGTGGCGGAGCAGCAGGGTATACAAAAGGAGATACTTGGCTTATCTCCAATTCCATCCTCCTTAACGGTTCCTGCGATCCTGACGCTGGTGTAGCTATCAAGAATATCTCGCAATCGTTGGAGATATACTCACATACCTATGAAGAGGCCGGTACATATACCGCTACTTTCGTAGCCAACAATGCAAACTACGTCCATCAAGGTGGTCAAGTAGTACGTGAACTGACTATAAACGTTGTAGAATAAAAATATATCCCCCAATTTTTCTAACCTTCAATCATAGAAAACGTTTATAAAAATCAGACTTTAATCAATTTAACATCAGAAAGAGAGGGACCGCGAGGTTCCTCTCTTTTACTTTTTCTGTATCTTTGCACAAAAATAAAAATAATGCCAAAGACTCTTCCTATTCATTTTGCCCCATTACAAGGTTACACCGAAGTGTTTTACCGTAATGCTCATGCTGCCTGCTTCGGAGGTATAGATACTTATTATACCCCATTTGTACGACTCGAAAAAGGCGGATTCCGCCATAGAGATGTGCGAGGAATCGAACCCGGGAATAATCAGGTAGCCCATCTGATTCCCCAACTGATAGCCCCTTCTTTTGAAAAAGCAGAAAAAATCTTATCCCTATTCATTGAAAAGGGATATAAAGAAGTCGACATCAATATGGGATGTCCTTTTCCTATGCTGGCTAAACGCCACAATGGTTCCGGCATTCTTCCTTATCCCGAAGAAGTTCAGGCGTTACTTAGCCTGATTACAGAATATCCGCAAATAAGTTTCTCCATCAAAATGAGGTTGGGCTGGGAAGATCCGGAAGAATGTCTGAAACTGGCTCCGATTATCAATGAGCTACCCTTGCGACAAGTGGTTATGCACCCCCGCTTGGGAAAACAGCAATACAAAGGAGAAGTTGACCTTAAAGCGTTTGAGGCTTTTCAGAATGCCTGCAAGCATCCGCTCATCTATAATGGAGATATCAATAGTGTAGAAGATATTCACCGCATTCAGGAACAGTTTCCCGGACTAGCCGGAATGATGATAGG
This sequence comes from Bacteroides sp., assembly GCA_019412865.1. Classification (GTDB taxonomy): domain Bacteria; phylum Bacteroidota; class Bacteroidia; order Bacteroidales; family Bacteroidaceae; genus Bacteroides. The sequence goes on from DXOJ01000826.1 coordinate 19,550, forward strand.
ACGGGGATTACTTGCCAACCCGGCATTAGCTTTGGAGTATAGACAAAACCGTGCACTCGAGTTCGATGAAATGAGAGAAAAATTGCAATCTATGCACAAATGCGTATACAATCAATATGCAGAACAGTTGGAAGGAGGAGACGAACAACTTCTGAACAAAATGAAAACTTTCTGGGAATATTTAATGCCGCAAGCAGACAGAAAATTACTGAAAGCAATTCATAAAAGCACAAGTCTCAACAAATATAATCAGGCAATCCTTGCCTTTTTTAATCAACGATGAACTGATAACCAGTAATTTTACGTAATTTTGCGCCCGTTTACAAACATGCACATTATGAAAAAATACATTCTAATCTTTCTTTGTCTGATAACCGTATCAGGCAGTTTCGCACAAATGCAGGATTTCAAGTTCAAATTCTATGGACAGATTCGTACTGACTTCTATTATAATAGTCGTGCTAACGAAGAAACCGTAGACGGATTGTTTTATATGTATCCAAAAGACAAAGTGCGTGATCCGGAGGGGAACGATTTGAACTCAACACCCAACAGTAACTTCTATACTTTATATTCGCGCCTTGGAGTAGACGTTGCCGGTCCAAAACTGGGAACAGCCAAGACATCTGCCAAAGTAGAAGTCGACTTCCGCGGCACAGGCACTTCTTATTCGGTCATTCGCCTTCGTCATGCTTATTTGAATCTGGATTGGGGAAAATCAGCTTTATTACTCGGACAGAACTGGCATCCCTTATTCGGAGATGTGTCTCCGCAGATTCTTAATCTCTCCGTAGGAGCACCGTTTCAGCCCTTCAGCCGTGCGCCACAAATTCGTTATCGCTATACAAACAAGAATTTCCAACTTACCGGAGCCGCAGTGTGGCAATCACAATATACTTCACAAGGACCGGAAGGGAAAACACATAAGTATCTGAAGCAAAGCTGTATTCCCGAATTTTATGTCGGAGCTGATTATAAGAATGGCGGTTTGCTGGCCGGCGTAGGCATTGAGTTGTTATCATTGAAACCACGTACGGAGTCTATAGTAAATACAGATAAATACAAAGTAGACGAACGCATCACAACTCTTTCATACGAAGCTCATGTGAAATACACCAACAAAGACTGGTTCATCGCTGCGAAGAGTGTATTAGGATCCAATCTGACACAAGCTTCCGGTTTGGGTGGATTCGGGATCAAGTCTGTCAACGAACAAACGGGAGAACAAGAATATACTCCGATACGTTTCTCCAGCTCTTGGTTCAACGTTGTCTACGGACAGAAATGGAAGCCGGGAATCTTCGTAGGCTATGCCAAGAATCTGGGAACAAGTGATGCACTATATGCTCCCAAAGGAAATGATGCAAAACTTTATGGAACAGGAACAGACCTTAACCAATTAGTTACGGCAAAAGCAGAACTGACCTACAATGTCCCCCACTGGAAATTCGGGTTGGAATATACATTAAGCTCTGCATGGTATGGTTCGCTCAATACGTCCAATGGGAAAATTCAAGATACCCATGCCGTATGTAACAACCGTATTGTTGCCGTTGCCATGTTTATGTTCTAACCTCTCTATACAATTATTTTAATTATATATCTGTCACCTGTCACCGATTGCTGCTTAACGGTTTGATTATTAACAATTAACACCGTGACAGCAATAGGTGACAGCAGTGTGACAACAATAATGCTGTCACCAGAAACAGATAAACTACATTTCACAACGCGGAGGTATTCACTCTGGAAGCTCCAGGCAATCCTATTTATTTCATGAATGCATTACCTTTGTTTCTCGTGGGGAAACTTTTAGTTTCAAGGCTTGAAACCAAAGGTTTCGTACCGGGAAACTAAAGTTTCAGCATTGGGAAACTGTAGTTTCAGCACCGAGAAACAATAGTTTCAACGGCATGGAAACTATGGTTTCTCCAAGAGAAACTAGTGTTCCCTTATCAGGAAAAGCAAATGATCTCCTATTGTCTGACTTTTATCTCCTTAACTCCACTTCAAAGCTAGCGCCATCTTTGCAACTGAACTGCAAAACTGTTTGCTTCTTATCAGAAGGAATCACCTTGCAAAACGGAGTTTCTTCTACATTCCATTGCCCTTTTATCGTTACAGTCACAGGTATTTCACCACTGGCATTTTCAATCCATGGTCGGGAATAGATACTACGTTCGATGCGTTTCCCATCTTTATCAAACGCTTCATCGCTTGGACCGCGATACAAAGCTAAATCCGGTTGTGCCACCGTCAACTTAATCTTATCAGCAGATCCTTTATGAATCATAACCAGACAGGAAGTATCCACACGTTGTAATAAACCACCCGGCAATGTCGTTTCAGGAGTTTCAAACAACACATAAGAAATGATCTGTTCGGAAACGGACTCTACAATATGTGCATTCCGGTCTTGCTGTAATACCTTATAAGTGGGCTTCTTTGCAAATTTCTTCATCAGAGTTTCATTCGTCTGAGGCAGAACAGCGTATTCATAACTTCCGTTTTTCGGTGCCTTTCCATGATCTACAACCAAAGAAACCCAATCACCCTTTGTTTCCTTTCCTGTATTTTGCATTCGCGAGTATTGAGGAAAGTTCTTCTCAAACCGGATGGGAGTTGGAACATAATAACCCGTTCCCAAATGGTCCACCCATACTTTCTTATCTCCTTGATAATTTTTCCAATAATCATGCCCTGCTTTATCAGTAACTGCCAATTGGAAGATAGTCGTTTCTGTCGGGAACTCCGTATTTGTATTTTCAATATCCGAACCAAGACAAACAATCATTCCATCGATGAAATGGTAAGATTTACGTGCCCGATGTGATCCGTTGTACTTATCATGCTCATGTAACTTCATTCCAAAATTACCATTCATCTTCTGTTGAGACAAACCACCGGCAAAAGCCTCGTCGGAGTAAAGCATCTCTTCCATTCCAGAGTAACTATCCACATTGAGCACCTTAGCCTGCAATTGCTCCAATGGCAAATGAATAGATGTCACTCCCGGAATACGGTTCCAGTCAAAACCTTCCTGCTGCCAGCCGCTAGTGGCGGGAGTTACTGTCTGTCCCGGTGCAGCAGTCAATATTTGCAAACTGCCGTGTGCCAGGTAACGACCGTATAGATTTGCTCCCAGATAATGCTCTGCTGCCCATAGATAACGGGAATGTCCGCGTGCCACAGCCGACCAGTTACTACGACGTTGGACAGAGACGCAACCATATCCCATCGCTATATTTCCCTGCGGGTCCGGCTCCGGACGGAAACCTTTCTCTATAAGAAGTTTTGCCACCTTACGTTCTTCAGCATTTGAAACCTTAGGCATATATTCAGGAGAGTCATTTTCAATACTTGGGTCTGAAATCAGACGGAGGTAAGAAGAAGCCATTCCACTATCATATTCCTCCTTTCCATCGGGAGAACCGGCTAAAGCCATCATAGCAAAATGCATAGGAACCAGTTTACCTTTTCCATCCGGATGACGGCCGGACATGGAAAGAGGGAAGTTCAGCTTATTGCAGTAGAAACGCATGGTCAACAGTACATTTCTCACTGTTTCATGAGCTAACTCGGAAACAGCAAATTCCGTCCGGCTGAAAAGATAGATCATATTGGTTGCTCCATCGAGTCCGCCCACAGCATAAGCCGGATAGTTATTTCGATGATGGAAAGCACCTCCGTCTACTTTAAACGAACCGGATAATCCCAATGCAGGACGGCAACCAAAATCAATCCAACGGGAGAAAGACCGGAGATATTGTAGTTTTTCCGGTGTATCTTCCATCATTAAAATGCTGGCAATGCGTCCTGTGGTCTGTGTATTGAAAGAGTCCATATCAATTCCATTGACTTCCGGTTTAGGGTATACTTCGTTAGTAATCGCATACCAGCGTAATGTCCGTTCGGCTTCCTGAAGTTGCCCGGTTTCCCTAAGCACATCTTTCATCAGAAAATATGCCAGGTACAGACCGCGAACACTATAGCCATAATGATGGATGTTTCCCCAACAACTACCATAAGCTACTCCCTGATCGGTTATATGATCGTACATTGCTAAGAACTTCTTCTTCATTTCTTCCCGAATCACCGGATTTGCCGCATTATTATATGCAACGGCAATTCTTTTCATCAGGTCGAAATAAGCACGCATTTCCACTCCCATTTTAGTCAGCATACCTTTATCCCAGTTTGGTATGATCCGTTCATAAGCTTCTGAAGCACGTACCATGTAAATAGGTACTCCCGATACTTGGCCGTTCTTGTAAGTTATCTGATAGAAATCATATTTCTTGCGGATGGTTTCTACTTCTTTATCAGTCGTTTTTCCTTTCGTGTAGATCATATCACGAAAACGCTTTTCCAACAGTTGCATTTCTGCTCTTTGCTTATCGTCTACAGGAGTCAATTCAATATCCGGTTTCAAAAGCGAGTGTTGATAGACAACCAGCCAATGGTTGGTGGTCCCGGCATTGACAAAAGGAACTTGCAGATCGGCCGTCTGTTGACGTGCATCAACTTTAGTAGCCGTAATCAAATGATCGATGAAAAGGCTTCCTTTTGAATTTGGAGCAATAATCCGGAGTTCATTCATGCCTTCTTCCGGTGTGCCTTGCATATCACGTTCATAGCAAACCCATGCGGCACGCCAACCACTGAAATTAATACCAAAAGGGAAAGATGTGCATCGTTTGCCGTCTTTCAGAAACTGAAACTCAATGGTCGCATCTTGGGGAACTTCATTATAAACCCACACAATAAAAGCCGAAAGATATAAATCCTTGCCGGTCGGATCTTTCTTCTCAAACTTCAGGTCTTTCTTGAGTTCCAATATACCACCCGGTTCAAATGTCCATTCCAACGAATGTTTTCCATCTTTATAATGCAGATCAGATACCGACAGGCGGGAATGGGTAGCGGTGATACAATCCGGTATTTGCGGTTCTTCAAAAGAAAACATCCGTTCATCTGTTACAACTTGCGCATGAAGGAATGCTGAACACAAAAGAGAAAACAGAGTTGTCACTCCAAATTTAGTAAAAGGTTGTTTCATCATGGAAATATAGTCTTATTAGGTTTTCAGTATATAAGTCAAAGTATAGTCGCTCTAAAATCTGTAAAGAGTACGTGATTCTGCAAAAGACGTAAACCGAAGTGTCCGTCACCTTCACTACCCGCAAGGGTATAGCGGAACAACTCTTCATCATTCACAGAATAAGTTGTGATTCCCTTTTCCACTCGAATCCGAATCTCATACCATTGATTGGGGACGAGTAAATGAGAGGCATCGGTATATTCTTTCAATAAAGGTTTCACCTTGTCATCTGCCACTCCATAATATTCTCCTTTGTATCGACGGAAACGGGTCGTTGAATTATCATTTCCTCCGTATCCAACGTAGAAAAGGTTTAATGTATTGTAGTTTTTAAAGATGCCGTCACGCCACTGACTACGGGCAAAAAGATCATCAGGGTATTTAGGATCATTGGCAGCCCAGAAGCAGTTCAGATCACTCAAGCGGTCATACTTTCCACCTTGCATCACCATACAAATACGATAATTTATTTCATAATCGCCTGCCAATCGTTGCCGATACCACATAGTCAGTCCGTCTGGAACTATCAATTCTAATGTATCTGCACGTTCTATTATTTGCAAAGCATGGGATGCATCTTCTATTTTCCATTGCTGCACAAAAGAACCTTTGTGTTGTGCCAAAAGCACCACACTATTTAAGAAAAAAAAAGTAATCAAACTGTAGCCTATAAAAAATCGCTTCGTCATTACGGTATTAGTTTAAAGATTATTCTTCCGAATACAAAGAAACCCCTCTTTTCGAAAAAAGAGGGGCTCAAATTGTACAAAATATCTCAAATAATGTATTGACTGGGAAATTGTATTACCAAGCTTCTACAACTTTTTCACCCACCGGATGCAAATACCAATCCTTATTCTCAGCACCATTGCTAGTCACCCAAGCACGAAATTCAGGATAAGCGTCATCAAAAAGCACCTTTTCATAAGCATGTTTTACTCCGACTGGGACTTTAATTCCCCAAACAAAACCATTCTTATTACAATATGGAACACCGTCCATCATCTCACCGGCTGAATCAGCTTCGTAATTAGTATAAAGATAAGAAGGTTTATAGCCTTTCATGTGAATTTCCTTACCCGAATTTGTCACAATAAAGAAGTTCTGATTGTGAGTATCATTAATAAGAGCACGATAAGCCTGCAACTGATCCAAACCTGTATCAAGACCGGTACGGACCTTAGCTCCCAAAACAATTTCCGCACGTAACATACCTTGTCCCGGATTTATAAAGCCTTTAGTAGTCTGAAAGAAATTAGTATTATCACCCAAATCACTCAAACCATCCATTAAGATAACCGGGCTACCGTGTTCCGTATCTATCGTCACTTTACAAAATTGCGACTTACCAAAGAGTTCTCGTTTAGGCATTTCTGCTTTCATTTCTCCAGAAGCAAGTTCTGTTTCCATTCCTTGTCCTTCTTTCAAAACAATACGGGTTGCAACAGTCTCTATATATTTTTTATCCAAGCCGCCTAATACTACACCTATTTTAGTCGGGAATCTACCTCCTTTGGCACGAATGTCTAAAGTCAACTTCAACCCTTCTTTGTATCCCTGACCAGCTTCAAGCCATTTTCCATCCTGACATTCGGTAACTTTCAAATCGTACTCAAAAACAACATCGTTCAAATCATTGTCTTTACCTGGTTCAATCGGCCAATTGTCTTCAAACATAGCAACGCCTGTATTATGATAGAAAAACCATCCATCATCTTCCTCACTAGTTACCGCCACTGCATCTTCAGGTACAGTTATTGCTACAGCTTCACCACTCCGAGTCATATTACTTATCGGAAATGATGCAGCTTTATCCGTTCCATTAGAATACTTCAAATAAATGTTAGCACAGTGAATAGGCACATTCAACTCCAGATTTTTCTCTCCATCAACAAGCAAACCACTCACCAACAAACTTCTTTCTTGATTTTCTGAGTCCCAATACAAATCAACCACCACAGGCTTACTTGAATAGACCTTAGCAGAAACAGCACGGCTAGTTGCAAAATCAAACCCTGCCGGAATAACATACTGTGGAGAATCATCTCCCCCTCCATTATTCACTATTCGTTCTTCATTGCTGCTGTCTGTACAAGCAACAACTAACATTGTCCCCATAAGGACATACATCAAACTTTTAATTTTCATCTTAATCTAATTTTTAAATTTATTGTTTGTTTCTGTTTCGCATGAGAGCCCGGCTTATCACACTTATTTCTAGACTCCATTTGTTAACTTATCAAAAATATATTTAACGCTTAACAGCTTTTTACCTGCCTTTATTTGTAATTTCAATCCTTTCCATCGAAAATAATCACAAGAGCTAAAATATGGCTCAAAAGGCCTGTTCATGAACAATGGATAATATATACAAGTTATTTCGTATATTTGCATTAGACAGAACATTCAATACAACAAATATAAAACTTTTATTCTGAATATACAAGTGTTATATCTAAATATATCAAGGGAAATGGAT
>DXOJ01000827.1 GCA_019412865.1 Bacteroides sp.
GTTATATTCCGACAGAAAAAGACAATAAGGATACAGAGGACAAAGTTATGAAAAAAAGATGCTTTTACAATTGAAACGCAAAAGTAAAAGTGAATAAAATTACTAACTTAGAACAATAACCAGCAAAGGATGGTGGTTGTAAAACAGTCACCCTCCAATTTTTTAATTTGGTCTTTGATATATGGGGTACTTCAAATAGCGTAAGGGAGTTAAATTGGGGTGATGTGAAGTTAGGTTTGTATATTAAGATAGTGCATTTATAGATATGGATGGACATTACTCCCTATTATTAAACATATGTTCTATTTAAATAAATAAGCACTGACTAAATTTGCATCATTATAAACTATATAATATTATGAAAAAAATAATCTATCTTGTTCCTGCGTTATCTTTAGCAGGTTGCACTTCACAGCAGGTAGAAGAAAAGCCGAATGTGATTGTCATTCTTGCTGATGATCTGGGGTTCGGTGATGTCAGTGCTTATGGTTCAACTACTATTCATACACCGAATATTGACAGTCTTGCCCGTGGGGGAGTTTGTTTCACAAATGGATATGCTACTTCGGCTACTTCTACCCCCAGTCGTTATGCCCTAATGACCGGAATGTATCCATGGAAGAATAAAGATGCAAAAATCCTTCCGGGTGATGCTCCTCTTATTATCAACGAGAGCCAATACACTTTACCAAAGATGATGCGAGAGTGTGGTTATGTGACCGGAGCTATCGGAAAATGGCATTTGGGCATGGGAAATGGAAATGTCAATTGGAATGAGACAGTCAAGCCGGGAGCAAAAGAGATTGGCTTTGATTACTCTTGTCTGATTGCGGCAACAAATGACCGCGTTCCGACTGTTTATGTAGAAAATGGAGATGTGGTAGGTCGTGATCCGTCAGATCCTATTGAGGTGAGTTATGAACAGAACTTTGAGGGGGAGCCGACTGCTATATCCAATCCCGAAATGCTGAAAATGCAATGGGCGCACGGACATAATAATTCGATTGTAAATGGAATACCCCGTATCGGTTATATGAAAGGTGGGAAGAAAGCCCGTTGGAAAGACGAAGATATGGCTGATTATTTTGTAGACAAGGTAAAGAACTTTATTACTGAACACAGAGACTCTTCATTCTTTCTTTATTATGGTTTGCATGAACCTCATGTGCCACGCGCGCCTCATCAACGTTTTGTTGGGAAAACGACTATGGGACCTCGTGGAGATGCAATTGTGGAAGCAGACTGGTGTGTGGGTGAATTACTAACTTATTTGAAGAAAGAAGGACTTCTGGAAAAGACTCTGATTATTTTTTCAAGTGACAATGGTCCGGTTTTGAATGATGGATATAAAGATGGTGCTCCCGAACTGGCTGGCAAGCACGCTCCTGCCGGAGGATTACGTGGTGGTAAATATAGTTTGTTCGATGGAGGTACACATATTCCTTTATTCGTTTATTGGAAAGGAAAGATTCAGCCTGTAAAATCGGATGCACTAGTCTGCCAGATGGACTTGTTGGCGTCTTTAGGAAGCATGGTGGGAGCCACTCTGCCGGATGGACTGGATAGTCGCAACTATTTAAATGCATTCATGGGAACAGAACTGAAAGCTCGTGAAAATTTGATTATTGAAGCTCAAGGCAGACTGGGTTACCGCAGTGGTGACTGGATTATGATGCCACCTTATAAAGGTTCGCAAAGAAACCTGACCGGAAATGAATTGGGGAACTTGGATGAATTCAGTCTGTTTGATGTAAAATCAGACAAGGGACAGAAATCTAATGTAGCTGGCAGACATCCGGAACTGCTTGAGCGGTTAAAGCAGGAATTTTTTGTGCAAACAGATGGATTTTATCGTAGTGAGGTGGAAGAAGAACCATTAAAATAAGCCCGATAACCCCTTCTGGAAAGCATTTGATTGATTAGGTATTAGATTGTTTTGCAGGAATTGGTGTAGAAGGATAGTTTCTGAACATGTGTGCTCATAATAAAACATATTTTCTATCGTCTACACCTTTTTTCTTTTACTTTTGCTGCATCACAATCATACATAAATAACGTTTAACTTTTTAGAATCATATGAAAACACTCATCCAATTTTTATTGGCGACATTCACCATTTTAGCTTGTGTATGTTGCAAGACTGCAAAAGAAGAAAAAACAGACGATAAATTGAATGAAATTACCTTTGCAGATCCGACTATATTTGTAGAAAATGGCAAGTATTATCTCACAGGTACGCGCAATAGAGAACCTAATGGATTTGCTATATTCGAATCTACAGATTTGAAGGAATGGAAGACTGCTAATGGAGATACTCTTCAGTTGATACTACGCAAGGGAGATTCCGCTTATGGTGAAAGAGGATTCTGGGCTCCGCAATTATTTAAGGAAGGAAATAGGTATTATCTGACATATACGGCTAATGAACATACTGCACTGGCATCCTCCAACTCTGTATATGGTCCATTCAGACAAGACTCCATACGTCCTATTGACGAGACGGCCAAAAATATCGATTCATTTTTATTCAAAGATTCAGATGGAAAGTACTACTTGTATCATGTACGTTTCAACAAAGGAAATTATCTGTGGGTAGCTGAATTTGACTTGCAGAAAGGCTGTATTAAGCCCGAAACTCTGAAAAAGTGTTTCGATAATACGGAGGCATGGGAAAGAACGCCTAATTATAAATCGGCACCAGTAATGGAAGGTCCTACTGTTGTCAAACTCGATGATTTATATTATTTGTTCTATTCTGCCAATCATTTCAAGAATATAGATTATGCTGTGGGATATGCTACGTCTACGTCTCCTTACGGTCCGTGGAAGAAGCATGCAAACAATCCTATTATTCACCGAAGCATCGTCCACGAAAACGGCTCCGGACATGGGGATTTGTTTAAAGGTTTGGACGGAAGATATTACTATGTATATCATGTTCATCATTCAGATTCAATTGTGCAGCCGCGTAAGACACGCATTGTTCCGTTAATCTTAAAAAAGGAAAATGACGTATATAGTATAACGATTGATAAAGAAAATGTTATCAAGCCAATGTGGAAATAATAGAAGTATATAAAACAATATGTATTATGATGGATGGTAATTTTATATCTCGAAAAAGAATAGGAGGCATAGTTGCTTTATCCTTTTTACAGTTTGGAAATCTGTCGGGACAAGAGCGTCCGAACATAGTTATGATATTGGCAGATGATATGGGTTATTCCGATATCGGATGTTATGGTAGCGAGATAGAAACCCCGCATATTGATAGTTTGGCGTTACAGGGAATCCGGCTGACTCAATTTTATAATACTTCTCGTTCCTGCCTAACCCGGGCAAGTCTTATGACTGGTTTGTATCAACATCAAGCTGGGATAGGATGGATGTCAGAAGATCCTTTTAAAAATGTCGATAAAGATCCGAAAGACTGGGGTGTTGCTGAATATAGGGGGGCTTTGAACCGTAATTGTGTGACTATTGCCGAAGTTCTTAAAAGTTCAGGTTACCATACCTATATGACGGGCAAATGGCATTTAGGGATGCATGGCATGGAAAAATGGCCTTTGCAGCGTGGTTTTGAACGTTTTTATGGTATATTGGCAGGGGCTTGCAGTTATCTGAGGCCAGAAGGTGAAAGAGGATTGGTCCTAGACAACGAAAAGTTACCTGCACCCGAGGCACCTTATTATACTACCGATGCGTTTACAGACTATGCCGTTAATTTTATAAATGAACAAAAAGATAATACTCCCTTTTTCTTATATTTAGCATATAATGCTCCGCATTGGCCTTTACAAGCTAAAGAAGCAGATATAGAGAAATATTATGAACTGTATCGTACGAAAGGCTGGGACCAGATTCGTAAAGAACGCCATAAACGTATGGCCGATTTAGGAATAATCGACTCAGAGATCGGTTTTGCTGAATGGGAGAATCGTCAGTGGGAAGAGCTCTCTGAAGCAGAAAAAGATCATACAGCTTATAGAATGGCTGTTTATGCTGCACAAGTGCATTGTATGGATTATAACATAGGAAAACTGATTGAGAGCCTGAAAAAGAGTGGAAAGTTGGATAATACTTTGATCTTTTTCATGTCTGATAACGGGGCATGTGCCGAACCGCATAATGAACTTGGTGGTGGCAAGCAAAAAGATATCAATAATCCGGCGGTAAGCGGCCATCCTTCGTATGGCAAAGCTTGGGCTCAGACCTCAAATACTCCATTCAGAAAGTACAAACAACGTGCATACGAAGGGGGAATATCTACTCCGTTGATAATTACATGGAAAAATCGTTTGAAAGGTTTTGAAAATACATGGTGCCACGTTCCCGGATATCTTCCGGATATCATGCCGACCATACTGAATGTAACTGGTGCCACATATCCTTCTACCTTTCACAATGGTAATAAGATACATCCTTTAGTGGGCACTGATCTTATGCCGGCTATAAAAGGAAAAGTTTCTTCCATTCATGAATATATGTATTGGGAACATCAGGGTAATAGAGCTGTCCGTTGGAAAAACTGGAAAGCGGTATGGGATCAGGAAGGAAAAGTTTGGGAATTATATGATATCGGGAAAGACCGCGTGGAGGCTTGTGATTTGTCAGCCGTTCATCCGGATATCCTTAAACAGTTATCGGACAAATGGGCCGTATGGGCAGCTGAGACAAAAGTTTTAATTCCATTTCCTAATAATAAAAAATAATATATAGCCATGAAAAGAATAGATTATACTTTTATGTTGACCCTTGGTGCGTCAATAGGTGCTTGTCCTGTATTGGCCCAGCAGAATGTATCAAAACCTAATATTGTCCTTATATTATTGGATGATGTCGGATATTCCGATTTCGGATGTTATGGTTCGGAAATAAATACTCCTAATATAGATCGGCTTGCTGAAAATGGTATTAGACTACGTCATTTTTATAACCAGGCTCGGAGTGCGCCAACCAGGGCTTCGTTGATTACTGGTTTATATCCTCATCAAGTTGGGAATGGTGCTTTAGGGAAAGTTCCGGGTTATCCGGCATATCAGGGATATCCAAATGAGAATAATGTTTTCTTGCCTGAAGCATTGAAAACAGCTGGATATTTTAATGTCATGACAGGTAAATGGCATTTAGGATATTTTCAAGGTGTTACTCCAATAAGCAGAGGATTTGACCGTTCACTGAACGCTCCGTTTGGCGGCTATTATTTTTCTTCTGACAAATCATTGAAGAAGAATAAAAAAGAAAGAACCAACCAACGAAATCTTTATTTGAATGATGAAGAAATTGGATTCGATGATGATCGTTTACCTGAAAATTGGTATTCTACTCATTTGTGGACAGATTTTGGATTAAAGTTTATTGATGAAGCTATTGAAGAAAAACAGCCCTTCTTTTGGTATCTGGCACATAATGCTGCACATTTTCCCTTGCAGGCTCCTGTAGAAACCATCAATAAATATAAGGGAAAATATATGAAGGGATGGGAAGATGTGCGTAATGCACGATTCAAAAAGCAATTAGAATTAGGGTTATTCGAGCGTCCTGACCAGTTAACACCTCGTAATCCCAAGGTTCCGGAATGGGATTCACTGACTCAGGAAGAAAAGGAGCGCTATGACATGCAGATGGCTATTTATGCAGCTGTTATTGAGGAAGTAGATCGGAGTATCGGGCGTGTGGTAGAACATTTAAAAGAAAAAGGTGTGCTGGATAATACCCTGATTATCCTCCTTTCGGACAATGGTGGAAATGGAGAACCGGGCATAGAAGGACGCTTTGCTGGAAAGAATCCCGGTTCAGCGGGGAGTACAGTTTTTCTGGGTGCTGCCTGGGCAGACGTTGCTAATGCACCATTCTTCTTGTACAAACATCACGGTCATGAAGGAGGTTGCAACACACCGTTTATTGTTTCCTATCCGAATGGAATTGATAAAAGTCTGAACGGCACTATTCAAAAAGACAATTACGGACATATAGTAGATATCATGCCTACTTTGGTGAAACTTACAGGCGCTACTTATCCCTCTTCGCGTGGCGGCCATAAAGTACCTCCAATGGAAGGTATATCCTTACTGCCTTTATTAAAGGGAGAACCGGTAAAGCAAACCAAACCGACCATTGTGGAACACGAAGGCAACAAAATGCTGCGTGACGGAGAATGGAAAATAGTGCAGGAATATAAAGAGCCGAAATGGAGGCTATACAACTTGAAGAATGATCCTACTGAAATGCGGAATCTCGCAGATAGGGAGCCTGAAATACTGAACCGAATGATTCATGATTACCAAAAAATGGCAGATCATATCGGAGTAGAAAGTGAGATCGAATTCAAGGTTGGCAAATGGTATACTCCTGTAGAAGAATATCTCAAATAAGAAGTATCGGAATTATAATCTTTAATTTATAACATATGAAAAATAAGTATCGTAAACTAGCCGTCATCATGCTGACTGCTGTATGTTTCGCGGGGTGTCAACAAGAAGATATTGTATATCCCGAACCGGATGCAAAGGTCGCTGAAACTTATTTGACCTTAAACGAGCTCACTCAGTCCCCTCTACAAGTACCGGGACCAGAGGGAACCTATATATTGAAAGTGATATCTGATGATAAATGGACGTTAAGTAGTTCACAAGCATGGTGCAGCGTATCAGAAACAGAAGGGTTCAAATATTCCCAAGTGCCTGTTTCGTATTCTGAGAATCCATGGAATGAACCTCGTACGGCAGAACTGACTTTTCTTATCAATGAATCGCAGGAGATAAAGATAGTAACTGTGGAGCAAGAAGCCAGCGAAACTTCTTTGGCTGCGGACTCTAAAGAACTGCAATATAACATTGGAGGAGGTGAAAAGGATATTACTCTACAAACCAATGCGGTAGAATGGAATGTCGAAGTAGTGGATGAACCGACCCATACTCCGGTTAAATGGTGTACAGTAACTCCTGTTACAGGAAAAGGAACAGCCACTTTGAAAGTCACTACCGAGAGTAATACGACAGAAGTGGTACGTAAAGCCAGTTTGGTTTTTACAGCTGCCGACAAGAGTCTGAGTATTCCTGTCATTCAGGCCGACAAACTGGAAGCTCCTGTCATTACTTTGGATGATCACAACGATTTCCTGCTTTCATGGAATGAAATTACCGGTGTGGACGGCTATAAGCTGAAAGTCATTGCAGACCAGAACGAAAACACAATCGATATTCCTTCGGGAACGGCATCTTACAATCTGGATGTTATTGACTGGAAAGGATATGTAGGAATGGTTTCTATTCAGTTATTCTCTTACGCAAACATTGGCGGAGGAACTGTAGCTCAGATGGGAAGTGAAATTATAGAGGCACACAATCTGTTTGACGAGACCAGTGGAGACGGAGAAAAAGGATCTGAATATATTATCACGAAGCCCCGTCATTTGAGGAACGTCAGCAAGTATCTTGATAAGAACTACAAACAGACTGTAGATATTGACCTTACAGGCATAGATATGGCACCTATCAGTACAGAACTGGTCAATAACACTTATAACGGTAATTTCACCGGAGTATACGAAGCAACTAAGGGAGATATTATCGATACCGGTACAGGACGTTCTTCCGAACAATATAAGATAAAGAACTGGACGCTGAATAAAAGTTCCAATACTAATTGCGGTTTGTTCGCTTCTATCGGTGCAGAAGGTATCGTACGTAATGTATGTATCGAGAATGTTGTTATCAAGGCCAAAGCCAAAGTTGGTGCGATTGCCGGTAACTGTTCTGGTAAAATTATCTCTTGCCACACAACAGGTAATGAGGGAAGCATCAGTACGGCTGCAACTACGGATGCTGAAATCTATCTCGGAGGAATTGTCGGTTATCTCACCGAGAAAGGCGAAGTTTCCTATTGCTCTAATACAGCGGCTATTGAAGGGACAGCCGGTTGTGTCGGTGGGGTTGTAGGAATCATAATGCGTGATGCTAACAATGCTCCTGCCGTTGCATATTGTACCAATAAAGCGAATGTAGTTTGCAGCAGCAAATCACCGGTTGGAGGTGTGGTCGGTTCAATAGCGGGAGCAGCAGGAAATGACCTGATCAAAGTGACTGGTTGTGCAAATTCAGGAGAAATTTCTGGAACTCAGGCTAACAATCAAGTAGGAGGAATTGTCGGTCGTGCAACTATTGATACCGAAATATCCCAGTCTTACAATACTGGTTCTATCACTGCGATGGGCTCGGCAAGTGGTATCATCGCACGTATGGGTGGAACCAATGCTATAGTCAGAGATTGCTACAATACAGGTGCGATAAAGAGCACAGGTACAGCTACCAATGGCAACAGCAATGCCGCAGGAATTGTAGCGACATGTACTATAGCAGCAGGAGGTGGCATGACAATCGAAAACTGTCATAACGTAGGAGACATGACAACTGCGAACGGGGCTTCTTTCGGAAACGGACTGTTCCATCGTACTGATGGCAAGATTTCTCAAATAACAATGAAAAGCTGTTTCTCTTTGAACGAAGACGGAAAGTCACAGAGTAGCGGAAGTGACTCATACATATCAGGTGGTTCTTCCAGTTATAAGAACCTGTCTGCAAGTGAAATGAAGAACACATCTTCATTCACAAACTGGAATTTCAGTACGGTTTGGGAAATGGGAAGTGAATACCCGACATTACAGGGCTTATTAAAATAAGGTTTAACAATCAATGAATAACGAATATAATATTATGAAACAGAAGATTCGATTTAAGTTGACGGATAGATACTTAGTCCTACTAATATGCTTTTTAGGATATATATCAACCGTATCAGCACAGTCTCATAAAATTTCCGGTGTGGTAGTTGATGAAGGAAAGTCTCCTATCATTGGAGCTACAATCCAAGTGAAGGGTGCTAACAACGGAACCATTACAGACATTGACGGTAACTTCTCGCTGGAAGTAAAAAATCCCAAGACCCAGTTACAGATATCGTATATCGGATTTACTACTATAACTGTTCCGGTACAGTTAAAAGGGAAGATGACGATTACAATGCAGGAAGCATCACGCAATTTGGACGAGGTGGTGGTCATCGGCTATGGAACTGTTCGTAAATCCGACCTTTCCGGTTCGGTAAGTGCTGTCAGTATGAAGAATGAAGCTGAGATTATGCCTATCACAAGTGCCGACCAGTTTTTGCAGGGACGTATAGCGGGCGTCAGTATCGCAGCTAACAGTGGTGCACCCGGAGCGGGCATGAATATTCAAATACGTGGTGTCTCTACACTGTCAGGCAATACAGACCCGCTTTATGTAGTCGACGGTTTCCCGATAGAGGCTGCAACAGCAAGTGTAAATGGTGGCACCAGTGAGTTGAGCCAACAGCCGGCGATGAATCCGCTAGCTTCCATCAATCCCAATGATATTGAATCTATCCAGGTTCTGAAAGATGCTTCCGCAACGGCTATTTATGGTTCACGTGCTACGAACGGAGTTATTCTGATCACAACCAAACAGGGAAAAGAAGGAAAAGTCAATGTGAATTACAATGCCCGTGTAGATATTTCCAACATTTCCAAACGCTATAATTTACTGAATGCTCATGACTATGCGCTTTTTGAGAATGAATTGGATCGAACCTCTAACGGCTACGATATGCAAGGAAACGTCATTCCAAGTACAAAAGTCCCCAGACATACAGATGATGCCTTGGAAAGATATAAGATTTATTCAACTGACTGGCAGGACTTAATGTACCAGACGGCAGTATCTCAGGACCACCAGTTGGCTGTCAATGGTGGTAACAAGATGACTCAATATAATATTACTGCCGGCTACACCGATCAAGAAGGTATTATTATGAATACTGGACTCGAACGTTATTCTTTCCGTCTGAATCTTAAATCTGAGCTTGCCAAGCGTTTAGTTTTGCAACTGAACACAAGTTATTCACAGACTGAGCAGAAGCAAACGTCGCACTCTCAATCTTCAAGTATGAACCAAATGGTACGGCGTATTTTGACTACCAAACCGACATTAATGCCTGGAGATCAAATTTATGAAGATGAAAATGTGGAATATGTTCCGGCAGACAATCCTTATATTATGGCGACCGAACTAAAAGACATTCTTCAACAACGGTTCTTCATACTGAATGCATCTTTGACATATAACTTTGGTAAAGGGCTTTCCTGGAAAGGTGCCGGTAGCTTCAACCGCACAGACGGTTCGCGTTCTACTTATTATCCAATAGGTACCAATGCTGGAAACAGTGCC
Organism: Bacteroides sp.; assembly: GCA_019412865.1. GTDB lineage: Bacteria > Bacteroidota > Bacteroidia > Bacteroidales > Bacteroidaceae > Bacteroides. The sequence goes on from DXOJ01000827.1 coordinate 10,245, forward strand.
CATGGTATGGCATTTCGTGGAGAAGACAATCGCCAGAATATTGTATTGGAAACGACGGTTAATTATGATCGTAAATTTAAGAAGCATCATCACATCAATGCTGTCTTGGGATATACGCATGAAGACCGTCAGAGAAAGACACTGGCAATTCAGGTAGGTGATTTTGCAGGCAATGACTTGTTGTACTACGCTATCGGAGAAGGAACGAATACGATGGACAAATCCAGTTCAGTCATTCAAACTAAACTTTCCTCTTTCTTAGGACGTATGAACTACACCCTGTATGACCGTTATATTTTCACGGCAACCGGACGCTACGACGGTTCTTCTTTGTTGGCAAGTGGAAACAGGTGGAGTTTCTTTCCATCATTTGCAGTAGCCTGGCGCATTAATCAAGAGAAGTTCATGAAAGACATACCTGCTATCTCTAATATTAAGCTACGTTTGAGCTATGGTGTTACAGGTAACCAAAGCATTGCTTATGCTGCTCCGCTCGCCATTATGAACCATGTCCGCTCTTATTCCGGAGGTGCAGTGACTCACGGTATGGTCAACGGGAAGCTGGCTAATCCTAATTTAGGTTGGGAAAGTACTGCTACCTACAATGCCGGACTGGATTTAGGTTTTATAGACAACCGTTTTAGAGTAACCATGAATGTATATCAACGTACTACCAAAGATATGCTGATGAATTTTGGACTGCCTTTATCATCCGGATACGGTTCTATACCTTACAATATGGGAAAAATGACCAATAAAGGATTTGAGCTGGAAGCCAGTGCGGATATTCTGACAGGTCGCGTAAAATGGACTCTTGGAGGAAACATATACCTGAACCGTAATAAAGTAGACGATATCAGCGGCAATGAGTTACTGGGAACCTCCTATCTTGCAGGTGGCGGTGTATTCAGCCAAAGCATACATATCACTAAAGCCGGTTATCCGGTAGGCAGCTTCTATGGCTACGTAGTGGATGGTGTTTATCAGAATGAAGCAGAAGCAAAACTGGCTCCATTTGATACTCCACAAGCTACTCCGGGTTCTTTGAGATTCAAAGATATTAGTGGACCCGACGGGCTGCCGGATGGAAAAATAACTTCTGACGATATGACTATCATCGGTACGGCAGAACCGAAATTCAATTATGGTATTAATTCTGAGCTATCTTGGAAGGGCCTGACATTATCCATGATTTTCACGGGCCGTGTAGGAGGTGATATCGCCAATTTGAACCGTTATTTCTTGGATTCTTTTACAGATACCAACGACAATATTCGTGCTGAGGCTTGGGAAGGAAGATGGCAGGGCGAAGGAACCAGTAACTTTTATCCGGCAGTAAACGGTTCGCAAGGCAGTTCTTACTTTAACAAGCGTTTCTCTACCTTCTTGCTTGAAGATGGTTCATTTTTCCGTCTGAAGAATCTGACACTCGCCTACCAGTTTAGCTTGAAAAAACTACGATGGTTACGTAGTGTACGTGTATTCGGTACCGTTACCAATGTCTTTACAATCACTAATTATAGCGGTTACGATCCGGAAGTCAGCATTACTTCGGGCGCTATGTCACCTAATGTTGACTATGCTGCTTATCCTTCTAGCCGTACGTATTCTATGGGTATAAATCTAGCTTTTTAACATCAAAATACTGAAAATATGAAGAAATATATATTATCCTTACTGATAGGAACAGCGCTGCTTTCAAGCTGTTTGGATGTAGATATTGTAGACCGTGTAGAAAAAGAGGACGGATTCTTCAAAACGGAAGATCATGCCTTGGCGGCTATTAACGGGGTATACTCCACTCTTTACGCTTTCGCTTATCATAAAACAAACTGGGCTATCATACTTCCGACCTATGAAGACGCTATGTTCTCTACCGGAAACGCTGTACCTGCCACTGTTTCCAACAATACACACAGTGCTGGTTCCGCTCCAGTTGTTAATTTTTGGGGAGAGCTATATAATGGCATTAAAAATGCTAATGAAGTAATAGCACGTGTTCCTTCTATTTCCTTCAAAAGTGAAAATGATAAGAATCGGATCATTGCAGAAGCCTACTTTCTGAGAGCACTTTATCATTATGACTTAATGCGCTTGTATGGTGGTGTTAATGGTATTCCTATTGTTATTGAGCCTGTAACCGGAATTGAAAACGCATATGTACCACAATCTCCCGCGTCTAAAGTTTACGAACAGATAATAAGTGATTTTGAATATGCCGCCGGATTGAACGATGATGATACTCCCCGTTTGCCGAAACGTTTAGATCCGGCGTACACAAGCGGACGTGTAACTAACGGAGCTGCTCATGCATTTTTGGCGGAAGTCTACTTGACTCTCGGAAGATGGGAGGATGCAGCCAGAGAAGCCCAAGAGGTGATTTCTTCCGAACAATATACGTTTGTCAATGATTATCAGAATTTATGGGACATTGAGCAAGAGTCATTAGCTCAAACCGAACATATCTTCTCAGTACCTTTCTTTCGTGACAAAGATGCTTTAGCAGATCAGTCATTGGGTTCTAATATTGCTCATTTATTTAATCCGGCAGGTGTGCAGGTTGGTGGTAAATTGGTTTCTGGAAATCCCTATGGAAAAGGAGCAGGAGCTCATAGGGTACAAAAATGGTTTATCAAATATTTTCAGGACGATCAGGGTAATCTAGGATACAGTGACCCCTCTGTTGATGCATCCATTGATGAATCCAAACTCATTTCTAAAGATTACCGGATTGAGGTTACATTCTGGAGACGTTTTCAACAAAAGAACAATAATACAGGAGTATTGGGCAATATCGTAACCGTATATCCTGCTGCCGGAGGAAACTCACAGGAGAACTGGGGATATATCCGCAAATTTATTGATCCGCAAGGTATCAATAACCGTACCAATGAAAACGATATGCCACGTCTGCGTCTGTCCGATATGTATCTTATAAGAGCAGAAGCATTGAACGAACTTGGAAAGTACACAGAAGCCTGTCAGGCTATCGATATGGTGCGTGAACGTGCGCGCAAAGCGAACGGAACCGAACGTGCTTATCCGAAGTATATAGGTTCGGACAGACCCGATAATATCGGACGTACCTTGACCAAACAAGAATTCCGCTGGCTGGTATTCATGGAACGGGGATTGGAATTTGCCGGTGAACAGAAACGCTGGTTCGACCTTATTCGTATGAAGTATGATGAAAACACGCAGATGTATGACTACATAAAGGATACATTCATCCCATCACGACCGGCTGCGGATGTACAAAAGCAAGGAGTTATGGCTGCAAGAAAGAAATATTTTCCGATACCATTTGCAGAGGTTTCTCGCAATGATGGAGTACAACAAAATCCCGGATACTAAAGATATATGTTTAAATTAAGCACTCCCATGAAAGGAGAAATAAATTATGAATAGACTATTTTTGAGTGTTTCTGTTGCATTAAGTGCGACAACTTGCTCTTTTGCACAGCAAATCACGCAGCCTAATTTGGTGTTGTTCATAGCCGATGATTGTTCATATTACGATTTAGGTTGCTATGGAAGTGTGGATTCGAAAACACCTAATATAGATAATTTTGCCACACAGGGAGTGCGTTTCACCCAAGCCTATCAAGCTGCTCCTATGTCATCGCCTACCCGCCATAATCTGTATACAGGTTTATGGCCTGTGGGTAGCGGAGCTTATCCAAACCATACTTGTGCTGATCAGGGTACTTTAAGCGTTGTGCATCATTTGCATCCATTGGGGTATAAAGTAGCTTTGATTGGAAAGAAGCATGTTGCTCCAAAGTCAGTATTTCCCTTTGATCTCTACGTGCCTAGTGAAAAGGGGGAATTACATTTTGAAGCTATTCAGAAATTTATCGCTGATTGCAAAAGGAAAGGCCAGCCGTTTTGCCTGTTTGTTGCTTCCAATCAGCCACATACCCCTTGGAATAAAGGTGATGTCTCACAGTTCGATCCGGATAAATTAACTTTGGCACCTATGTATGTAGATGTTCCACAAACACGTCAGGAGTTTACTAAGTATCTTGCAGAAGTCAACTTTATGGATCAGGAGTTTGGTAACGTACTCTCTATTTTGGAACAGGAAAAGGTCGCTGATCAATCTGTTGTAGTATATTTGAGTGAACAAGGAAACAGTCTGCCTTTTGCCAAATGGACTTGTTATGATGCAGGCGTACATTCGGCATGCATTGTCCGCTGGCCGGGAGTAGTCAAACCGGGGAGTGTCAGTGATGCATTAGTAGAATATGTGGATATAGTTCCTACTTTTGTCGATATAGCAGGAGGAAAACCGCAGACGAGAGTAGATGGTGAAAGCTTTAAATCTGTTTTGACAGGGAAGAAGAAGGAGCATAAGAAATATTCTTTCTCTCTTCAGACTAGCAGGGGAATAAATAAAGGTCCGGAGTACTACGGGATACGCTCAGCCTATGATGGAAGATATCGATATATTGTTAACCTTACTCCGGAGGCAACCTTTCAGAATGCGATGACTGCTACGCCTTTATTTAAAGAATGGAAACAGCTTGCAGAGACAGATGCCCATGCAAAGGCGATGACATTCAAGTATCAGCATCGTCCTGCCATTGAATTGTACGACGTACGGAATGATCCATTTTGCATGAACAATTTGGCAGGAGATACGAAATACTCCAATATTATTATTCGGCTGGATGCAGAACTAAAGAAATGGATGAAAGCGTGTGGAGACGAAGGGCAAGCTACCGAAATGCGGGCGTTTGATCATATGCCTTCCAAACAAAAGTGATTTGTAAACAGTGTGCAGATTGAAGTAGATACTTCTAATGGTCTTCATCCTATGGGACAATGGATTCAGGAGGATAAATGTTTTATCTTTGATATTGATGAGGTAAGTTATCTCGCTATCCAATGACAGATATAAATAAACCTGTTAATTTGAATGAAATGATAAAAAGTATAATAATGCGAATTAAACTAATACGGTGTATAGAATTAAAGGCTATTGTAACATTATCTTTAGTTCTTATTAATAGTGGAAACCTATTAATAGGTAGCAACCTGTTTATTAGAGATAACAATGATTTAAGTGCAGATACGATTTTGAGATATAATCACTATCCTACAGGTAAACTCTATGTTTATTATTCCAAGGACCAAACGAATCAGAGTTCTCCGGCTGTTATTTTCTTTTTTGGTGGAGGTTGGAATTCCGGTTCTCCTAAACAATTTGAATCACAAGCCAGTTATTTGAATAAGTATGGAGTAACAGTTGTATTAGCTGATTATCGAACCCAAAAGAATGCAGGTACTACTCCTAAAGAAGCTTTAATGGATGCAAAATCAGCTATGCGTTATTTAAAGCAGCATGCAATGTCCATACATGTTGATCCTGATAAAATATTGGCAGGCGGTGGCTCTGCAGGTGGACATTTGGCTGCTGCAACAGCTTTTTGTCATCAAATTAATAATCCGGAGGATGATCTTAATGTGTCATCAATTCCTAAAGCTTTGATCCTTTTTAATCCGGTTATAGATAATGGACCTCATGGGTACGGATTCGACAGAGTAAAAGATTATTATAGAGATTTTTCTCCTATACATAATATAAAAAAAGATGCTCCTCCTGCTATATTTTTTTTAGGGAGTGAGGATAATATTGTTTTGCTTGAAACGGCTCTAAAGTTTAAGAAGAAAATGGAACATGTAGGGTCACGTTGCGATTTATTGCTATATCCGGGACAAAAGCACGGTTTCTTTAATGCTAAGTTTGAAGAATTTTTTGAAAAAACGATGTCAGCTACTGTGGTCTTCTTGAAATCTTTAGGATATATTAAATAGAGGCTTTTGATTTGCCAGTCGTTTTTTATCGGGGATTTTTCCATTTAAGCTGTTTGCATATTAAAAAACACTTAGAATTTGGATATTTCCTCTTTATTATGGTTCATTTCTGATTCGCTTCTGAATCTGCTTCCCAACCACTACAATCATTGCTGTCGAATACAATAAACATTTTCTTTATAAAAAATAATATCCGCAGGTGCATAAATTAATTCGTCCGCCTATAGACAACGTTTCGTCCGGCTATAGGCAAACGCAACGTCGGCTATAGGCAAACTTGCGTCCGGCTATAGGCGGACGAATTAATTTATGCACTGCAAAGGATTATTTATTGCACAAGCCGGAGCTAAATTTAGCATAGGAACTCTTTATCCAATAAATTATCTACTTTCAACTTTTGAGAAAAAAGTTGTCGAGCTATTTTGGTGGCATTTATACTATCATTTATCTCTCTGTATCATTTATAGTTAGGTCAGAAAATGAGAATCAATAAATTTCAAAGTAGAAGTATTCTTCTCCCAAGATAACCTGGATAATTGTCGGGAAGCTTCCTTCTAAAAAAAATCCTTGATGAAAAGCCTATGCTGCAGAAAATAATAAGACGATAAAGACACCATATGGAAGCAATGGAAAGGGACAGCAAACATATACGTTTGCTGCTGTATATAGCCTAATAATAATGGAAGTAGTAATACCAAAGTATATGATGACATTACTTCATAATGAAACACCCTTTCTCCAGCATTACTTATGAGGGCGTAATCTGAACTCTGTCCCCAAACAATTATCTTTGTATTATGGATAGAA
>DXOJ01000828.1 GCA_019412865.1 Bacteroides sp.
GCGTTAAGAAATTATCTCGATAAGATAAAGCCGAACTTTGAAGAGGGCGGCAAATTCCACGCATTCCAGTCGGTGTTTGACGGCTTCGAAACATTCCTGTTCGTGCCCAACAAGACTGCGAAAACGGGAACGCACATACATGACGCAATTGATAGCAAGCGTATCATGTCGATTGTGGTTATTTCGTTGGTACCGGCTTTGCTGTTCGGTATGTATAACGTAGGTTACCAGCATTTCACTCACACGGGTGCTAGTGGTAGCTTTATCGAAATGTTTGCATACGGATTCCTGGCAGTACTGCCTAAAATTATCGTATCTTATGTAGTAGGTTTGGGTATTGAGTTCGTGGTAGCTCAATGGAAGAAAGAAGAAATACAGGAGGGATTCCTCGTTTCCGGTATCTTGATCCCGATGATCGTTCCGGTAGACTGTCCGCTGTGGATTCTTGCCGTAGCTACTGCATTCTCTGTTATTTTCGCAAAAGAAGTATTCGGTGGTACAGGTATGAACGTTTTCAACGTTGCGTTGATTACTCGTGCATTCTTGTTCTTCGCATATCCGACTAAGATGTCCGGTGACGCCGTTTGGGTGTCAGGCGACAGTATCTTCGGTCTGGGACAAAGCGTAGACGGACTTACCGTTGCTACTCCGCTGGGACAAGCTGCTACATCTGGTAGTGTTCCTGCATTCAACATGGATATGATTACAGGTCTGATTCCGGGTTCGATCGGTGAAACCAGTGTGATCGCTATTCTGATTGGTGCGGTTATCTTGCTTTGGACAGGCGTTGCTAGTTGGAAGACTATGATTTCCGTATTTGTCGGTGGTGCATTTATGGCATGGGTATTCAACTCAATCGGCATGGAAAACAACACAATGGCTCAAATGCCTTGGTACGAACACCTCGTTCTCGGTGGTTTCTGCTTCGGTGCCGTATTTATGGCTACCGACCCTGTGACTTCCGCACGTACAGAAAGAGGTAAATATATCTTCGGATTCCTGATCGGTGTGATGGCTATCGTTATCCGCGTATTGAATCCGGGTTATCCGGAAGGTATGATGCTTGCCATCCTGCTGATGAACATCTTCGCTCCGCTGATTGACTACTGTGTAGTACAAAGCAATATCAGCCGTCGCGAGAAACGCACTATCAAGTCTAACCAATAAATACCGAAAGAAAATGAATACGAATAGTAATAGTTATACTATCATTTATGCTTCGGTAATGGTTATTATCGTAGCATTCCTGCTGGCATTCGTTAGTTCTTCACTGAAATCTACACAAGACAAGAATGTGCAGTTGGACACTAAGAAACAAATCCTCGCTGCATTGAACATTAAGAATGTGGAAGATGCGGATGCTGAATATCAGAAATATGTGAAAGGGGACATGCTGATGAACGTAGACGGTACGCTGACTGAAAATACAGGCGAATTTGCTACCAACTACGAGAAAGAAGCGAAAGAACAACAACGTCTGCACGTGTTTGTGTGCGAAGTGGACGGTCAGACTAAATATGTAGTTCCTGTTTACGGTGCCGGTCTTTGGGGCGCTATCTGGGGATACGTTGCACTGAACGAAGATAAAGATACCGTTTACGGTACTTACTTCTCACACGCTAGTGAAACTCCGGGTCTGGGTGCTGAAATTGCAACCGAACATTTCCAAAACGAATTTGTAGGTAAGAAGACTTTGGAAAATGGAGCTATCACTTTGGGAGTCGTAAAAAATGGCAAGGTAGAGAAACCTGATTACCAAGTGGATGGTATCTCCGGTGGTACAATCACTTCAGTAGGTGTAGATGCCATGTTGAAGTCTTGCCTGAATAGTTACTTGAGTTTTTTAACTAAATAATAAGGAGGAGAAAGATAGAATATGGGACAACTGTTTTCAAAGAAGAATAAAGAAGTATTCTCTGCTCCGT
>DXOJ01000829.1 GCA_019412865.1 Bacteroides sp.
ACAATATATAGCATAAATCATTTTCTTATTTTATTTCATTATACATACAAAATATATAGCAAAATACTTGACTTTCCCTCTCATATTTCGTATATTTGTAATGTCGTAAGGACAGAGAAAATTTTATTACTTAAACCTTAACTTTTTAATTGTATGAATGTATTAGTGGAGCGCTATCAGCGCAGAAAGTATGTGAATCAACCGGATTCACAGATGTTGTATTATGTACGCCAGAAATCGGGCACAGTGAGAGTGATGGACATCAACAAGCTGGCGGATGCCATCGAAGCGAACTCCTCGCTCACTGCAGGAGACGTGAAGCATGCCATTGAGGCTTTTGTCGAGCAGTTACGCCTATCGCTTACCCAGGGCGACAAGGTGAAGGTTGACGGATTGGGTACGTTCCATATCACATTGAGCAGCGAAGGAGCAGAAAAGGAGAAAGATTGCACGGTGCGCAGCATCCGCAAAGTAAATGTCCGTTTCGTGGCGGACAAGGCGCTTCAATTGGTCAACACGAGCCATGCCACTACCCGAGGCGAAAATAATGTCGATTTTATCCTGGCAACAAAGGGCGACGGAGAAGGTGACGATGACGGAAATAGCGGTAGCGGTGGAAACAGCGGCGGAAGCGGAGAAGCTCCGGACCCGGCAGCTTAATCTTTAAAAACAGTGCCGCATGGATATTACGGAATGATTTCTACAGTTACTCTCCATGCGGTTTCTGTTTTTTTCTACATTTATTTTTTAATTCTCAATTCTCAATTTTCAATTTATTAAAATGCTCGATAAAATCATAGAGATCATTATGACGATCCTGCCCTTTCTGGGCGGTAACCGCAAGAAGCGCAAAGTGATGGCGCAGGAAGTAAAAGAGTTCAGCGAACTGGTGAAAGACCAATATACTTTTCTAATGCAGCAGTTGGAAAAGGTATTGCAGGATTATTTCGACCTTAGTTCGAAAGTGAAAGAGATGCATGCGGAGATATTCTCGCTAAGAGGTCAGCTGGCACAGGCTGCCACCTTGCAATGCATCCATAAAGAGTGCTCGCAACGTAGCGTGGCGGAAGCCTGACAATGAACGGTCTTATCCATGAGAACTATCAATCTAATAGTAATCCATTGCTCCGCCACGCGCGAGGACAAGAGCTTCACGGAATATGATCTGGATATCTGCCACCGCAGGCGCGGATTCAACGGAACGGGGTATCATTTTTATATCCGCAAGAACGGTGATATAAAGTCTACCCGTCCGATAGAAAAGGTCGGTGCGCATTGTCGCGGTTTCAACAAAGAAAGTATAGGTATCTGCTACGAAGGAGGACTCGACTGCATGGGACAACCGAAGGACACACGCACCTGTTGGCAAAAACACTCTCTGCGTGTATTGATTCTCACTTTATTGAAAGAGTATCTCGATTGCCGGATATGTGGACACCGGGATCTTAGCCCCGACCTGAACGGAAATGGCGAGATTGAACCGGAAGAATGGATCAAAGCCTGTCCTTGCTTTAATGCTGAAAAGGATTGGGATAAAGCCTAAAAAAAAGATTAGCTTTATTATAATTTAGGCACGGATAACACGGATTTCACGGTTGCTTTGTACAAGCATAGCACTAACCGTGCAATCTGTGTAATCCGTGCCTAATCTTTAACTTATGATTTTGCTAGACTACGCGTTATCAAAGGCCGTTTAGAACCGACGTAATATGCTGTCTAATTTTCCAACGAGGTAAAAAGGTAGATTTATCAATTTGAATTCTTTTCCGTCTGCCGTCTTTACCTCATCCACAGCATAAGGCTGCGACCATATTCTGACTGCAACTGTCTGCATAGAGTGATTCATAAAAGAATGTAAGGAACGTAAGTGGGCGTTATGCCCTGATTTGACTTCAATGGGATAAGCCATAGAATCCTGCACCCACACATAATCGACTTCTGCATTAGAACCACTTTTATTACGCACCCAGAAACAACGTTTCTGACTGACTTTATCTGTCAGTGTCAACAGTTCTTGCGCTACAATCTGCTCCGCTATCATACCACGCCAAGCATCCATTATATCTTTTGCTCCTAAAACCTCTTTCTGTACCTGTGCCGCATAATTCACCAAACCTGTATCTAACCAGACCAGTTTGGGCATACGCTTTATTTCAGGAGTGACCGGAACTTCCGTTGCCGTAGTCGGATAAACTAATTCCAGCAACATCGCCTTTTCCAATAAACGAAAAGCCTCTCCCACTTCCCGGGCATTATAAGACGAACCTGCAAATCCTCCTAAAGTTATAATTTGTCCGGCTTTATGCCATCCTTCTTTTAATATAAAGCGAATCACTTCCGGAAGTTGTTTTCCCAAAGCATATTTTTCCACATCATCCCGGTAGCCTTGCAAAAGAGTTTCATAAGTGGACTCCAAGGATAAAATATCCCTGCGCTCCGCATAGAGTTGCACAACTTCCGGCATACCTCCAATCAACGTATAGATATTAAACAATAACATCAAACGATCATGGAAAGGGAGAGTGATTTCAGGCTTATCTAAAACGGATAATAAAGGTTCTTCTCCAACAGCACCCAGAAACTCGCGAAATGAACAAGGACGCAATGCCATATATTGCACCCTTCCCACCGGAAATGAAACACGTACATCTATCAGGTTTTCTAATAATGAACCGGCAGCAATTACATAAATATCAGGTAATTCTTCATAGAAATAGCGTAATAACGCTACTGCCTTTGCTGAATTTTGAATTTCATCAATAAAAAGTAATATAACCCGTTGGCGGAATTAAATCAGCGCATATTTAATTCTTCCAATGGGTCTTCC
>DXOJ01000083.1 GCA_019412865.1 Bacteroides sp.
ACTACGCGGAAATTTGTATCATCAAACGGGATGGTAAAAGAGAAGATTTCTCTATCAGTAAGATCAAGAATGCAATCAGTAAGGCATTCAGTGCAACCGGTTTTCAGGATGAGCAGCAGTTGGTGGCTGACATCACTATGAACGTAATCAGTCAGTTTACTACTCCTACTATTACCGTAGAAGAGATTCAAGATTTAGTAGAAAAGTCGTTGATGAAAGTACGCCCGGAAGTAGCGAAGAAATATATTATTTATCGCGAATGGCGGAATACGGAGCGCGATAAGAAAACCCAGATGAAGCAAGTGATGGACGGCATCGTTGCCATCGACAAGAACGATGTCAACTTGAGCAATGCCAACATGAGCAGTCACACGCCTGCCGGACAGATGATGACATTCGCTTCCGAAGTAACCAAAGATTATACGTATAAATACCTGTTGCCGAAACGTTTTGCCGAAGCACACCAGTTGGGAGATATTCACATTCACGACTTGGATTATTATCCGACAAAGACGACAACTTGTATCCAATATGATATGGACGACCTCTTTGAACGTGGTTTCCGCACAAAGAACGGTAGTATTCGTACCCCGCAAAGCATCCAGAGTTATGCTACGCTGGCTACCATTATCTTCCAGACCAACCAGAATGAGCAGCATGGCGGACAGGCGATTCCTGCTTTTGATTTCTTCATGGCAAAAGGTGTGGCCAAATCTTTCCGTAAGCATCTGGCATCGTTCATCAATTTCTATGTCGCCATGGAAAACGGAAATCAGGCCGATGAGAAATCCATCCGCACATTGATTAAAGAATATCTTCCGTCTATCAAGGCTACCGAAGCCGAACGCGAAACATTGCGCATTGCTTTGATAGCTTTACAAATCATTATAGATAAGGAACACCTTGCCCGTATCGTTGAGAAAGCTTATCAGCAGACTCGCAAAGATACCCATCAGGCCATGGAAGGATTTATCCACAACCTGAACACGATGCATTCACGCGGCGGTAATCAGGTGGTATTCAGCTCCATCAACTACGGTACGGACACTTCTGCCGAAGGTCGCATGGTGATCGAAGAATTGCTGAAAGCTACCATTGAAGGATTGGGCACAAGAGGCGAAGTACCTGTATTCCCGATTCAGATTTTCAAGGTGAAAGACGGAGTTTCTTACTCGGAGAAAGACTTTGAGAAAGCAATGAAAGCGGGAAATATCGAAGAGGCAATGACCGACCGTTACGAGGCTCCCAACTTCGACTTGCTGTTGAAGGCTTGCCAGACTACGGCGAAAGCATTGTTCCCGAACTTCATGTTCCTCGACGCACCTTTCAACCAGAACGAGAAATGGAGAGCAGACGATCCGAAACGTTACGTCTACGAATTGGCGACGATGGGTTGCCGCACCCGTGTATTTGAAAACGTGGCAGGAGAAAAATCTTCTTTAGGTCGTGGCAATCTTTCGTTCACTACACTGAATATGCCGAGACTGGCGATCGAAGCCCGCATCAAGGCGGAAAACCTGATAGAGGATGAACGCAACAAGGATGCCATTGAACAGAAGGCAAAAGAAATTTTCATCGAATCCGTACATACTATGTCGGTTCTTGTAGCCGATCAGCTTTATGAGCGTTATCAGTATCAGCGTACGGCCCTGGCACGTCAGTTCCCGTTCATGATGGGAAATAATGTGTGGAAGGGTGGTGGTGAGCTGAACCCGAACGAGCAGGTGGGGGATGCATTGCGCAGCGGCACGCTGGGTATCGGATTTATCGGCGGACACAATGCGATGGTGGCTCTCTACGGACAAGGTCACGGACACAACCAGAAAGCATGGGACACGCTGTATGAAGCTGTGATGGAAATGAATAAAGTGGTAAACGAATATAAAGAAAAATATAACCTGAACTACTCCGTTCTGGCTACTCCTGCCGAAGGACTTTCGGGACGTTTCACCAAAATGGATCGTCGGAAATATGGAAAAATCCCCGGAGTGACAGACCGCGACTATTATGTCAACTCTTTCCACGTAGATGTGAAAGAACCGATCAGCATCGTTGAGAAAATCAAGCGTGAAGCTCCGTTCCACGCCATTACGCGCGGCGGACATATCACGTATGTAGAACTGGACGGTGAAGCACAGAAGAATGTACGTGCCATCGCCAAGATTGTGAAAGTGATGCACGACGAGGGGATTGGCTACGGCTCTATCAATCACCCGGTAGATACTTGTCATAACTGTGGTTATAAAGGGGTTATCTTCGATAAATGTCCGGTGTGCCAGAGTGAAAGCATCCTCCGTATGCGCCGTATAACTGGTTACCTGACAGGCGATTTAAGTTCCTGGAACTCTGCTAAACGGGCAGAAGAACAAGACCGCGTAAAACACCTGTAAGGAGTTGAAAATGGCCTCACTAATAGGCTTCTATCTTTAATTTTTTAATTTTCAACTTTCAATTTTCAATTTAAGAAGTGAATTTATTAGGAACTTATCCTGAAACGATTGTCGATGGTGAAGGCATCCGGTACTCTATTTATCTTGCCGGATGTTCCCATCACTGTCCCGGTTGCCACAATCCGGAGAGCTGGAATCCGGGGGCGGGGGAAGAATTGACGGAAGAAAAAATACAGTCCATCATCCGTGAAATCAAGGCAAATCCTTTGCTGGACGGTGTTACTTTTTCCGGTGGTGATCCGTTTTTCCATCCGGAGGAGTTTCTGCTTCTACTGAAACGGGTGAAAGAGGAGACGGGGATGAATGTGTGGTGCTATACAGGATATAGCTACGAAGAAATCAAGGCACAGCCCCGCTTGAGCGCTGCCCTTGATTATATAGACGTATTGGTGGACGGACGCTTCGAGCAGGCTCTTTTCTCTCCGTATCTGGAGTTCAGGGGAAGCAGCAATCAACGGATCTTGAAGCTGAAATAAACTGCACTAAAAAAACTTATTTTTCAAAGGAAACAAAAACACCTGTACCATTGTTTTGTTTACCTTTACGAAACCAAGTGACTCATTTTTCATCACAGAGTAACGCGGTGCTTTTTTTGTAGTCGGTGGTGTTTGTGTTTGCATCCCTGCGTTGCTTTATGGTGAAAAAAGAATGACTACTTACAAGAATAAGTTTTTATGGTACAATCGATAAATCCAACTCAAAAAATAGAGGAAACCGACGGATTGCCGATGCCTAAGCGTATTTGGGCGGTGGTGTCCGTCGGATTTGCTCTTTGTATGTCGGTATTGGATATTAACATCGTCAATATCGTACTACCCACGCTTTCGCATGATTTTGGGACTTCTCCCGCTGTAACAACCTGGATTATCAACGGCTATCAGCTGGCTATCGTCATATCGCTACTATCTTTTTCCGCTTTAGGTGAAATCATCGGTTACCGGAAAGTCTTTCTTTCGGGTATCGGGCTGTTTTGCATCACTTCATTGATTTGTGCCTTGTCCGATTCGTTTTGGACGCTAACTGTCGCCCGTATTTTTCAGGGATTCAGTGCTTCTGCCATCACCAGCGTGAATACGGCACAGCTACGTTATATCTATCCGAAGAGCCAGATTGGGCGGGGAATGGGGATTAATGCGATGGTTGTTGCCATATCGGCTGCCGCCGGGCCTTCTGTGGCGAGCGGTATTCTTTCTATTGCCAGCTGGCATTGGTTATTTGCTATTAATGTTCCGTTAGGACTTACCGCATTGTTTCTCGGCATCAAACATCTGCCAAGGCAGGAGGAACGCTCGAAACGCAAGTTTGATTATATCAGCGCCATAGCGAATGCGGTTACCTTCGGCCTGCTTATATATACGCTGGACGGATTCGCCCATCACGAGGAAATGGATTTCCTTTTCATCCAACTGGTTGTATTGGCAGTGGTAGGCACGTACTATGTGCGCCGGCAACTCACGCAGACTACTCCGCTATTGCCGCTCGACCTGTTGCGGATTCCGATTTTCCGGTTATCCATCCTGACTTCCATTTGTTCCTTTATCGCTCAAATGTCGGCAATGGTTTCCCTGCCTTTTTTCCTGCAGAACACTTTAGGACACAGTGAGGTGATGACCGGACTTTTGCTTACTCCGTGGCCGTTGGCTACGCTGGTCACGGCTCCATTGGCAGGGTATCTCGTGGAGCGTATTCACCCCGGTATACTGGGAAGTATCGGGATGGTTTTGTTTGCCATCGGGCTTTTCTCGCTTTCCAGTCTGACTGCCGAATCATCTGATATAAGTATTATCCTGCGTTTGATGTTATGCGGTGCAGGCTTCGGATTGTTTCAGACGCCAAACAACAGTACAATTATCTCTTCCGCTCCTACGCAGCGTTCGGGAGGGGCCAGTGGGATGCTGGGAATGGCCCGCCTGTTGGGACAGACCACCGGAACAACATTGGTTGCCTTGCTTTTCAGCTTTGTCACTCATAGCCGGAGCACGGCTGTTTGCCTGATGGTAGGGAGTGGGTTTGCCGTTGTGGCAGCTATCGTCAGTAGCTTGAGGCTATCACAGCCTTCCACCCTGAAAAGAAAATAATGAAGTCCTGAAAGAGGATTAAGTCTTTCAGAACTTCACAGGAACATCATACAACATATCAGTAAGTAATCATTCAAGATGAACTTGAAAGATTTGACTTTCTAGTATTTCGTTTCCCGTATGACTTCTACCAGACGGCGGAAATCTTCCGGATGCACATCACCGATGTTTCCGATACGGAAGGTATCTGCTTTTGAAATCTTTCCCGGGTAAATCACGAATCCTTTATTTTTCAGTGCATAATAGAATGTTTTGAAGTCGAATCCTTCATGCGGATAAAGGAAAGAAGTGATGATAGGCGACTGGATGTCATCTTCGAGCAGTGTTTTGAATCCGAGTGCACGCATACCTTCCACCAAAATACGGTGATTTTCGCAGTAGCGTTGGTAACGTGCTTCTACGCCTCCTTCTTCAATCAATTCGGTCAGGGCTTGTTTGAAAGCACGGACAACGTGTGTCGGTGAAGTGAAGCGCCATTTTCCGTGTCCTTTTTCCATTGTTTCCCATTGGTCGTAGATGTCCAGGGAAAGAGAGCGTGCCACTCTTTTGCAATATTTTAATTCCGAACGGCGGGCGATGATGAATCCGAATCCCGGTACACCCTGAATACACTTGTTGGAACTGCTGATTAGGAAGTCGATACCGAGTTCGTTTACATCTAAGGGGATACCTCCGAAGCTGCTCATACAGTCTACAATCAGCTTTTTACCATGCATCTTGACGATGTGGGACAGTTCTTTGATCGGATTCAGGATACCGGTCGTTGTTTCGCAATGAACGAAAGCGACATGTGTGATATCGGAGTTATTGCTAAGATAATCGTCTACATATTCAACTGATACCTGCTCTGTTTCTTCAAAAGCCAGCATGTCGTAGTCGAGATGGTAATATTCTGCAATGTTGCCCATACGGTCGCCATAGGCTCCGTTGCTACAAATCAGGAGTTTGTCTTTCGGGGTGATGGTGGCGCCTAAAACGGCCTCCACGCAATAGGTTCCGCTTCCCTGTAAAAGGATGGAAGTGTATTCTTCCGGTTTTTTAGTGGCGATGTTAACCAGGTCTTTGCGGAGTTCCTGAACAATGCCGAGGTTGTAGTCTTCGTCCCATGTACACCAGTCGGTCATCATGGCTTCTTTTACTGTTTCAGAGGTGGTTAGAGGTCCCGGAGTTAATAACAAATATGGTTTCATAATGATGTTTTCTTTAGAAATGAATAAATAAATGATTTTGTTTCTTTTCTGATTGTTGGGTGCGGGCTTGAATGTTAGTTGCCGGCGTTGATCGTTTCAATCAGTGCGGGAAGTTCTTCGATAGTGCGTATCACGTAAGAAGCTCCTGCGGCAAGCATGCGCTCTTTGACATCGGCGATGCGGGCTTCGAGTTCGGAGGCAGGCATTGATTTTGTTTCTGCTTCGGTAAGTGCCATTTCATTGCTGCCGAGAATCACGCCTACACTATACACTTTCGCGTTCACTCCTTCGAGAATATCGGCAATCGTATCACCCACTTTTATAACGGCGTCGAGGCTGGGGACTGCTAATTTCGTCAGGTTCTCAAAAATCATGTAAGGAGCGGGACGTCCGGCGGGAAGTAGGTTGGGAGTGGCGCAATAATCCACGTGGTATCCTTTTGCCTGTGCGGCGGGGAGAACTACATCCATCATTTCGCGGGTATAGCCGGTGGTCGATCCTATTTTAATACCTGCGGCACGCAATTTTTCCAAAGTTGGGATTACTCCCGGAATAGGGTCTGTGTAGTTTTCGAGAGAGGCGAAGAGATGCTTCTCGAAAAGGCGGTTTAGTTCTACCACGTCTTCTTCCGTCCAGGCGCGTTGGTAACGGGCGGTAAACTGTTCGTTCACGTCAGGCATGGAAAGTAGTTCGCGGATGTGTTGAATTTTGGGTAGTCCCATTGGTTTGCGGGTCTGTACAACATCGATTACCAGTCCTTTTTCGGCAAATGCTTCGATAAAAGCAGCCACGGGGGCAAAACATCCATAGTCAACGGCTGTACCAGCCCAGTCCATAATAATACATTCAATCTTTTTCATTCTTGTTTCTATATAATATTGGTTTATTCGTCAGAAATTAGTAAGAAGCGAGGGAGGGGACGGGGCAAGATTCGTTCCCGCGTATTTCACCCTGTTTCCCTTTTCTGTATTTTTGTGTCAGATAAATCATTGCTAAGGTGAACGCAAAGGTGCAGACGATTCCTACTGTCCCTGCCATCGTATTGTAGAATTCCAGCCAATTTAAATCCGGGTTGAAACATTCTTTCACTACCAATACCACCACTGTGCCTGTGTAGCCGATGGAATCGACCATCGCTATGAAGAAACCTACATTTCCCTTGATGCGGAAACAGGCGATGAAGCGGTCGAAGAAAATGGTTTGAAAGCTCAAGTAGGAAAAATAGAGGCAGAGGCTCTGGATAAATAACCACACGAGCGGAGAAAGTTGCAGGGTATGGTAGTTGAATGCCACAGTGCTAAGTGTGATTGCTCCCGCAATGACAAGGGTCAATAGAACGGAAAGTACTTTGATGTGGCTTTTCATCACTGCCAGGGTGGCGAAAATAGCCAGGATAATCAGTGTGACTACACCGTCCACTTTGGCGAATACCCACGGGGAAAGTCCGGCGGCATTGACGTCTATGATTTTCACCAGAAAGTCTTCCTTGACATCTTGCAAAACGGTGAGAAAGAGATTGGCGAAGAAAAGCAGTGTCAATATGGGAGCAAAGCTGCGGAACAGGTTCCAGCGTTGTTGTTTGTTGAGAGTGACACGTTCCACACGCAGTGCTTTGTCTTCGGCAATCGGTTTGGGCAGGTGATCGAGGATATAGCCCAGTCCTGCCAGCAAGGGCAATGCTACCGCACCGATCAGTGCAGACATCCAGAATTCACTGACATGCAGGGTGTCGACAACGAAAAGTCCGATGGATTTGGCTGTGCCGCTACTGACTGCGATACTAAGTCCGAAAAGGGAAGCGAGCAGATCCGTCACCCGGCGTCCTTCGAGGAAGCTGAAGATGACTCCCCACATACAGCCAAGCGACAGTCCGTTGAAGAACAACGCCAACACATTGAACGGGCGGGGCAGGCATCCGAAAAGAACCAAAGAGAGTTCGGCCACTAAAATAGAAACAAGAATGAATTTCAGGCGGCCTTCTCTCTTCAGTTCGGAAATAAGTTTGATCCCGATAAACTTGGATACCATATATCCGAATATCTGGATGATGCTGGTGGCTATCTTATAGTCCATACCAAATAGTTCCATGCCGTCGAACGTGGCGGCGGTGAACGGTTTGCGTAGTGCGTAGACTAATGAATAGGATAGCAGTGCCGCTCCTCCCGCATAAAGGATAAAGAGTAAATCGGAAAGTTTCTTTTGGGCCGAAGGCGACAGTTTTTCTTTGAAATTCATAATGCTATTTTTTTTGTTTCCGGTGCAAAAGTAGGGTGTCTGAGCGAACGAAAAAATGAATTTCAATGAATCATATTGTATATATGAGCCTTTAAGTGTACTGAAATATTA